>JADLHI010000123.1 GCA_020848895.1 Hyphomonadaceae bacterium | reverse complement strand
TCCGCCGGAACTGGCTAGCTCCGCACCCAGCCCACGGCTGGGTCATCGAAATCGACGACATCGCCCAATTCATAGACGTTGCGATAGCCGTAGCCGTAGAGGTTGATGAAGGTCTGAATGTTGAGCGCGAGTTCGACACGCTTCAGGATCACGGGCCGGGCGTTATTGGAGAAGTTGTTGTTGCAATAGATCAGGATGCGGACATCCGGATCGTGCAGCATGGCGCGCAGGCTGGGATCGGTGAAGTCCGTGAACGGCAGGTTGATCGCGCCCTCGATGTGGCCTTCGGCATAAGCATCGGCGGAGCGCGCATCGAGGATAATGGTGTTGGGTTCGCGCGCCATGCGCTGAAAATCCGCCAATGTGACGAGACGATCCTGGCGATAGGCTTCGACTTCGCGCGTGAGATCGCGGAAGCCGGAATAATTGATCTGCGCTGCGGTTCGCGGCGGTTTATCTTGTGCGAGCGCGCTCGCGGACATGAGACCAACAGCGAAAGCCAAGAACACAGCGCGCATGACACTCTCCACCCAGAGGAGGCTAAGCGCGTTTGTTGAACCGGACGCCTCCCCTGTTCGCGGGATGAGGCGCCGCGTTTGGGTTCTTATTGCGGCGTGTTGTTGATGAAGGTGAGGAGATAAGGAGCGCCAACGGTGATCAGGCCGCCGATCAGCAGGCCCACCGGCATGCCCATGAGCGCGCCGACATAGCCGTTGCCAAGCCGCTCACCCCAATCGAGGCCCCGGCCGCCCAAGCGGATCAGAAAGCCCAGGCCGCCG
Organism: Hyphomonadaceae bacterium; assembly: GCA_020848895.1. Taxonomy (GTDB): domain Bacteria; phylum Pseudomonadota; class Alphaproteobacteria; order Caulobacterales; family Aquidulcibacteraceae; genus Vitreimonas. The sequence continues at coordinate 2,989 of JADLHI010000123.1, read as the reverse complement.
CCGATCAATCCGCCCATGCCGCCGTAATTCCAGCCGAGCACGCATAGCGCGATCATGCCTGCGAACGCCGCGAGCGCGAGCAACAGCCTCAATCCGTTCAAGCAGGATCACTCCCTTGCGGGCGCTTGGCCAGGCGGCCTTGTCCCCGGCGACTCCTTTGGCGCGTGTCCCTGGGCCAAGGCAAGCCTCAGAGGCGCCGCAGGCGTTCTAGATGCGCTGTTCGGGGTGGTGCGCGCCGCCATTTGGGACCGGTGCGGGCGCCGGCGCCACACGCCGGGCCAGCGCGTCGCGCTGAGCGGCGGCGCCGATCAGGCCCAGCTCTTGAGGCGTCAGCACCAGAAGTTGCCCCGACGCGGCCAACGCTTCGGCGATGTTCTGGCGCGTCTGCATGTCCATGATCGCAAGCAGTGCGGCGAGCGCCGCTGGATCGCGGTTCTTGAACACGTCCGCCAATTGGTCGATCTGCTGGGGGCGCAATGTCAACACACCGGCGGCGCGCGCAAGCGCGCGAGCGGCCGCTTGTTGTTCCGGCGTTGCGTTGGCGGGCAGCGCTGCGCCGCTGACCGACATTGCCGGCGCCGAAAATTCATCGGGCTGCGTGTAGGTGAAGTTCGCGGTGTGGAAGCGCACGCCAAGCGCCATGCCGCGCTCGCCCGCTTCATCGCCCTCGTCTTCATCACGGCGCAGACGTTCGACAGCGCCACGTTCGACTTCTTGCAGCGACGTGCGCAAATCTTCGTCGTTGCGCTTGCCGATTTCGGCGCGGAAAGCGCTTTGAATGCGGCTTTCCACTGCGAGCGAGAATTCCTGAATTTCATAGACGTGCTTTAGCAACGCCCGATTGAGGCTGAATTGCACGCGCGCATCGACGATGACTTTGTGCGAGTCGGCGGTCACCGCCTCGAACGGCAGCGGCGCGCAATAGTGCGGACGCAAATTGATCGCGCCAGTGCGCGGGTCCATCAGCTTCACCGTGCGCCGGCCGCCGGTCGCCGGATCGAGCGCGACAAATTCGATGTGCGGCGCTGTCGGACCGCGAACGACTTGCTCGTCGAAATCCCAGAGCACGACCTTGCCCTCGAGCGCACGGCGGAAACCGCGGTCGTCCTGGGTCATGTAGGTGCGGTCGTAGCGGGCCTCGTAATAGCGCCGCCAGATGTAGAGGATCGCCGCAAGCAGGATCACGCCCACCAGCGCGGCAATGGAAATCATCAGCGCCAACGACATGGCGAACCCCGTTTATTGTGACAGCAGAATGAGCCTAGCCCAGTCGGCTCGGGGTTGCAGCCCCCATGCGCCGATGGCGCGAATTAGCGGCTGGCCGCGGGCCGATCCATCAGTAGCGCACAGGACGCCGCCCCGGACGTACGGACTTCACGGGCGCGGGCCACAATAGTGGCGGCGCGGCCGCGCACGTAAGGCCCAGGATTGTCCGCGCGCCAGCGATTGGGGCTGGGCAGCACGGCGGCGAGACGCGCGGCTTGCAACGGCGTGAGATCGGCCGCCGAGACGCCAAAGCGCGCGCGTGCGGCGGCTTCGATGCCGAAATTGCCGTCACCCCATTCGATGTTGTTGAGATAGGCCTCCATGATGCGCCGCTTCGGCCACATGAATTCGATCAGCGCCGTGAAGTAGGTTTCGAAGCCTTTGCGGACCCAGCCGCGATCGGGCCAGAGAAACAGATTCTTCGCGGTCTGCTGACTGATGGTTGAACCGCCACGCAGCGTGCGGCCGCGACGATTGGATTCCAGCGCATCCTGAATGGCTTCAATGTCGAAGCCGTCGTGCGTGCAGAAGTTTGCGTCTTCGGCGGCGATGACGGCGCGCACGATGTGCGGCGACATGCGATTGAGCGGCACTGGATAGTGGCGGATCGTCTCCCCTTCGGCGGCGCGCTGCATCATCAGCACTGTCGAAGGCGGATCGAAGAAAAGATAGGCGAGCGCCCACGTCACCGGCGCGAGCACGAACGCAACGAACAGCACGCTGAGGCTGGTGATAAAGAGGCCGTAGCGTTTGCGGCGTTTGATGCGGTTGAGATCGAGATCGAGATTGCGCTTGGCGTCGCGCCGGCGCTGGCGGTCACCGGGACGCGGCGCCGGCGTCGGCATCGGAATTTCCGGCTTGCCAAACGGATATTCTTCTTCGTCAAAGGCCGAGCGTTGCGGCTCTGGCGCCTGCTGCGGCGCTACATAATTGCGTTCGATCTCAGCCAACGGCTCTTCGTGCAATTGCTTCGCGGCGGCTTCATGAATGCGCGGCGGCGGTTCAGCGGCTGGCGGCGGCGTAGGTTCGACGTAAACCGGCGGTGGTGGTTCAGGCTCGACCTGCACCGGCTCTGGTTCGGGCGACGGTTCAAAAGCCGCTTCTGTCTTCGCCACAAGGTCTGGCGCCAGCTCGGGTTCAGGCGTCTCGTCGGCTTTCGCCGGTTCTGGCGGCGGCGGTTCGTACGCCTGCACGGCCTCAGATTCTGGCTCGGGCTCTGACGCTGGCGCCGGCGGCTCATGGATCTCAACCGGCGCGACCGCCGCTGCTTGCGGCGCATGCGCTTCGATCACAGGCGCGGATGCATCGGTCTCCGGCGCAGATTCGGAGTGCGCTTCGTCGTGCGGCGGCTCTGCGATGTCAGCCAGTGGCTCTGGCGACGCGATCTTTTCAACGTGCGGTTCGGGCGTGGCTTCGCCTTCTTTCTTCGGCTCTTCCTCGTCCGGAGTCATCGATGCCATTCCTCAGCCACGCTTGGATCGCCTTCGCGCGGCGCTCGTTCCGATTTGAGGCGCTCGAACGCCTCCGCGTCAAGCAACCGTCGCGCCGCCCATACAGCCATACCGCGCACAAGTGGGGATGAATCCGCGGTTTGATGCGCCGCGACCGGCCCCAGCGCCGCATCCGCGCTATTGCCGATGGCGCACACAACGTTGCGCACGAAACGATCACGCCCAGTTCGCTTAACCGGCGTGCCGGCGAAGCGGGCGCGAAATGCGGCGTC
>JADLHI010000122.1 GCA_020848895.1 Hyphomonadaceae bacterium | reverse complement strand
ATGCTTGTCCGCTCAGCGTCGGCATGGGGCTTGGTTGGATGGTGTTTCGCTATGCAGGCGAAACCGTGGTCACGCACAGCGGCAGCGACAGCGGCGAGCAAACGCTGGCTTTCTTCGTGCCGGAGCGACGGATCGGCGTAGTGATCTTTACGAACAGCGCCAACGGGAGGCGCGTGTTTCCGCAGATCGTCGCGCAACTCTATCCGAACGAGGACTTCCTCGAATTGCTGCGTCTGCAGGCGCGCTGAAAAATGCGCTATCTATCCAAGTTGGAGCGCGCGGCTCCTGCCGCGCATGCGCCGCGGAGCGGCGCGCTCCTGTCCTTCAAGCAATGGCGCAGGCCGGCGGGACGCCGGCGGTCCATATTGGGTTAGGGCCGCATGCCGAAGCTGCTGGGGCCCGTCTCATTCGTGCGCTGTGCTAGGTTCGCCCAGTCGCAGAGGAGTTTGCGGGTATCGCGCGGATCGATGATTTCTTCGGCGTAGAACGCTTCCGCTGTTCGGAACGGTGAGCGCAGCGCTTCCGCCCAGGCGCGGATTTCGGCGAGGCGCGTGGCCGGATCGGGATGGGATTCGAGTTCGGCTTTGAACGCAGCTTCGATGCCGCCTTCGAGAGGCAGCGAACCCCAATCGCCGGAGGGCCAGCAATAGCGAAGCTTGGTGCGTGTCGGGTTCATCATCGCCGAGCCTGCAAGCCCGAAGGCTTGACGCACCACGATGGAGCACCACGGCACGCGCGCTTGATACACCGCCGCCATCGCCTGCACGCCGAGTTTCACTGTCGCCGCGCGCTCGTGTTTCACGCCGACGGCAAAGCCCGGGCAATCGACGAAGTGGACAACGGGCAAGTGGAAGGTCTGCGCCAGGTCCACATGCTTGATGAGTTTGCGGCAGACGTCGGCTGTCCAGGCGCCGCCCATGAAGTGCGGGTCGCCGGCGAGCACGGCGACGCTGTGGCCGTCGATGCGCGCAAAGCCGGTAATCAGGCCGCGGCCCCATTGGCGACCGGTTTCGAAGAATGTGCCGCTATCGACGCAGGCTTCGACGATGCGACGCATGCGATAGGGGACGCGGCGATCGCGCGGCACGGCGTTGATCAGCGTGTGATCGCGCCGGTCGGTCGGATCGTTTGTCTCTACGCGCGCCGGCAATTCGTGGATCGAACCGGGAAGGTAGGAGAGAAACTTTCGCGCCGCCGCGAACGCTTCTGCTTCGCTGGCGACGATGTCATCGACCACGCCGTTCTTGCCGTTGATGTCAGCGCCGCCCAGCCCCTCCTTATCGACGTTCTCGCCGATTGCCTTCGCCACCGGAGGGCCTGCGACGAACACCTGGCTCAAACCTTGAACCATGACGCTGTAATGGCTCGCCGCGACGCGTCCTGCGCCCAGGCCCGCGCAGGGCCCGAGCGCCAGCGCCACCACCGGCACGCTCGCCATGTTGGCGACGACCCATTCCCAGCCGGGCGTTTGCGGAATGTAAGTGCGTGGATCTTTTTCCAGCATCTTCACCGAACCGCCGCCGCCGGTGCCGTCGACCATGCGGATGAGCGGCATGCGATATTCGTTGGCCATCTGCTCGGCAAAGACGAGCTTTTGCCAGATGCCGGCGTCGGCGGCGCCGCCGCGCACGGAGAAATCGTCCGATTGCACGCAGACCGGCCGGCCATCGATCTGGCCGCGGCCGACAACGAACGGCGTCGCGCGAAATGAAGCGAGTTGGTTGTCGGCGCCGTATTCGGCTTTGCCGGCGATCTTGCCGGTCTCGTGAAAGCTGCCGCGGTCGAGCAGAGCGTCGACACGTTCGCGCGCTGTCAGTTTTCCCGAAGCCCGCTGGCGCGCCACGCGATCGTCGCCGCCCATCTTTTCGGCCATCGCTTCGCGGCGGCGCAGTTCTTCGATGTCGTCTTCCCAGCTCATGGCTCAAGCCTAAGCGGGCAAAACGCAAAGAAAAAGGGCCGCAGCTTACGCCGCGGCCCCGAGGAGGTTGATCTTTGCGTGATCAGAAGTTGCGGCGAACGGTGACCCCGATCGTCCGCGGTTGGTTGGTTGAGAAGGCCAAGCGCGCCCGGCCGCCGCGTTCGCGGTCGAACGAGAGATCCGCGTTCTCGTCCGTGACATTGTTGGCGAAGAGCGTGACGCCCCAAATGTCGTTCTGGATTCCCGCGTTCAGGTTGAGCAGCGTGTACTCTTCCAGTTCGAGATCGAGCGCGGTGACAGCAGCGCCGGTGGCGCCGCCGAAGGCGAGGCCAGACACGACGTTACCCGCGCCGGGACGCTGATCACCCGGTTGGGTGAAGCGCGTGCCCACGTGCTGGACCGAGCCTGCGACGAACGCTTCCATGCCTTCACCCCAGGTGATCGGCCAGTAGTAGGCGGCCGTGGCCGCTGCCTGCCATTCGGGAACGGAAGCCAGACGGTTGCCCTTCTGGATGCCGCCGATGACGTTGCCGAGGCCGTCCACGACGGTGGAGTCGAACTCAGCTTCAGTCCAACCGCCCGCGAAGCTCAGCTGCAGGCCGTCGACCGGCTCCCAGCCAAACTCAACTTCGAGACCCGCGGCATGCGACTCAGGCACGTTGAACACGATGCGCGAGGAGCATGAGCCGGCGTCGAGCGTGACTTGCAGGTCGTTGATGTCGTTGTAGTAGGCCGCCGCGTTGAAGGTGTAGCGTCCGCGCGTGATTTTCATGCCGGCTTCGTAGTTCCACGAGGTTTCATCCTCGTAGGTTTGATAGCCGCCGAAGATCGCGACGTCGGCCGCCGAGCAGAGCGGCAGGTTCAGCGGATCGTTGACGCCGCCCAGACGGAAGCCTTGGCTCGCCTGAAGGTTCAGGGCGATTTCCGGCGTCAAGTCATAGCTGGCGATGACGCGCGGCGTGATGCCGTTCGACGAGGTTTCATCGTGACGACGGTCGCCGTTGGCGAAGACGCCGCCGGAGACGAAGTCACGTGCTTCATCGAATTGATAGTAACGCGCGCCGGCCGTGACCGTCAGACGGTCGGTGAGGTCGTAGCTCGCTTCACCGAACAAAGCCCACTGACGGATTTCGTACGGCAAATCCGAATTGTACGGCGAATCCGATGGGAAGCCGTTGGCCGCGCCGGCTGAAACGCCAGCGCCCAGCGTCGCGTCCGCGAAAGCGTCGTAGCCCGGGGTGGGCAGGCGCTGACGATAGAAGCGATCGACGTTCGAATAGAAGGCGCCGACAAGCCATTGGAATGGCGAGTCGTAGTCCGAAGCCAAGCGCACTTCCTGCGTGAACTGCTCAAGGTCGGTGGTGTCGCGCAGGTTCGACGGCAGCAGCACCGCCGCATTCGGGAAACCGAGATCGACCGAGACGCTGCCGGTGAGCGCGCTGGCGTCACGGCTGGCGAGGATGCTGCGGTTGACGTAGCTGGTCACCGAGGTGAGCTGGACGTTGCCGAAGTCGTAAGTGACGTTGAGGTCGGCCAGGAACATCTCGTCGCTGAACTCTTCGTCGAGCATCAAGAATTGCTGGCGCTCCTGGAAGGTCACCGGGGTGCGTCCGCCGGGAAGCGCGCCAGTGAAGGGGTTGGCGAAGAGGTTGAACACCTCTTGGCGGTTGAACCCGTTCACTTCGACGTTCTGATAGATGAAGCGCGGCGTGATCGAGAGGTTCGGCGTTGGCTGCATCGCAAACGCGAGGCGCAAGCCCGAGCGCTCACCGTCGTTCACGTCTTCCGTGACGCCGCCGCCTTCGCGGAGCGCGTCGATGAAGCCGCCATACTCGGTGTGATAACCGACAGCGCGCATGGCAAGAACGCCGGGCACCAGCGGCACATTGATCATGCCCTTAAGGTGGCCGCCTTCGCCGCCATCTTCGATCATGTTGAGTTGGCCTTCGATCGAACCTTCGAAGGCGTCGAGATCAGGCTGGTTGGTGATGTAGCGGATGGTGCCGCCGACATTGCCCGAACCGAACAGCGTGCCTTGCGGGCCGCGCAGGGTTTCGACGCGATTGAGATCGTAGAGATCGAGATCGGGCGTGAAGAGCGAGAGCGAGATGACGGAGTCGTCGAGATAGACGCCGACTTGCTCTTTGACGCCCGGCTGGTCGCGCACGATCTGACCGGCGGAGACGCCACGCAGCGAGACTTGGCTTTGACCGGGGCCGAGGTTTTGCACGCTCATGCCGGCGACGTTGCGGCTCAAGTCTTCGATCGACGTCGCGCCGCTGCGCTCGATGTCTTCTTGCGTTTGCGCATTCACCGAGAACGGCACGTCTTGAATGGTTTGCGCGCGGTGCGTCGCGGTGACGACGATTTCTTCTTCCTCGACCGGCGCAGGATCCTGCGCCCAGGCCAGGTTGGGCGTCATCATGAACGCGATAGCGATCGCGCTCACGGCGTATGCCCATTTGCGTT
>JADLHI010000499.1 GCA_020848895.1 Hyphomonadaceae bacterium | reverse complement strand
TTGGTGTTGCGGGTGCGGCCGCTTCATCCGCCGGCTGGGCTCGTCCGCGCTGACCCGGTGGACACGGAGTTGGAAGCGCCAGCAGGCGATCCGCGCGAGGCGGAAGCAGAGACCGAGATCGATCTTGCCGCCCATCCCTATGCCGGCATGGAAGTCGAAGCGCGGATCGTGGCGATCGATGCGCTTGGACAAGAAGGCGTCAGCGATCCGCTGCACGTGACGCTGCCGGAGAAGATTTTCCTTCAGCCGCTGGCGCGCGCCGCGATCGAAATCCGGCGTCATATCCTGGCGGAGCGGCGTCCTTACCAGCGCGGACCGGGCGTGGAGCGCCATACCCAGCCTGCCGGCGGCATTGTTCTTGGCAGCGAGCGCATCGAAGTGCGCGACTATGACAGCCGCCCGGCGCTGCGGCGCGCCCCCGAAGGCATTCAGCGCGCGGCGCGGCTGATCGATGCGCTGACCATGGCGCCGCAAGACCGCTACTTCCGCGACCTCGCTGTCTATTTCGGCTTCCGGACGGCGCGTTCGCAACTTGCGGTGGCGCGCAACCCGGACGAGGCCGACATCGCCGCTGACACATTGTGGCGCACGGCGCTGCGAGCCGAGTATGGCGGCGCGGCCGACGCGCGGCGCGCGCTTGAAGAAGCGCAGCGGCAATTGGCGGAGGCGCTGGCGCAAGGCGCGCCGCAGGAACGCATCCGCCAATTGCTCGACGCCCTCCGGCGCGCGACCGAAAATTACATGCAGGCGCTCGTGCAAGAAGCGATGCGCAACGGCGAAAGTCCGCAAAACCTTGAGGACACCGAGGACCAAGCGACGCTTTCGCAGCGCGATATTCAGCAGATGCTGCAGCGCGTGCAGGAATTGTCGGCGCAAGGACGGAACGCGGAAGCGCAACAATTGCTGCAGCAACTGGCGCAAATTCTCTCGAACCTGGATGTGCAACTCAGCCAGGGCGGCGACGGCGAAGGCCAAGAGGGCGAAGGCGATCAGCAGATGCAGCAAAGCATCGATGAATTGTCCGAGACCATGGGCGAGCAGCGGGCGCTGCGCGATGAGACGCGCCAAGAGCAGCAACAACAGCAAGGCCAGGGCGGCAGCGGCGGCGATCAACAAGGCGGCCAAGGCGGCGACGAACTCGCAGAGCGTCAATCGCAATTGCGCCAAGGCTTGCAAGCGGCCCAGCGTATGGCCGACGAAGCCGGCGCCGCGCCGAGCAATGATTTGAACGCCGCTGGCGAAGCCATGCGCCGGGCCGAAGATGCGTTGCGCCGCGGCGACCTTGAGGGCGCGGAAGCGGCGCAGAACGCGGCGCTGGATAATTTGCGCGAGGGCGCCGAAGCGTTGAGCGCCGAGATGCGTGAGCGTGGCCGCGCCGGCCGCGATGGCGAGGGCGACA
>JADLHI010000121.1 GCA_020848895.1 Hyphomonadaceae bacterium | reverse complement strand
TGATCGCAGGTTGTCCGAACCGCGTGCTGATCGAGATGATCGAAAACATGATTGTCCGCACGCGGCGCTACGAACTCGCGTTGATGCGCGAACAGAAGAACGTCGATGTCGCAACGCAAGATCACGACCGGATCGTCGCGGCGTTGCGAGCAGGCGACCTTAAGGCAGCGTGCGACGCGCTCAAACAGAACATGCAAAGCGGGCGTGAGCCAATTGTGGCTTGGCTGAAGCAAAGAGCACGCGCGAAGTAATTCCAAGGGGACAATCGAATGAAGTGGCTGAGGACGCTTACGTGCGCGGCTGTGTTGAGTGTGAGCGTTGCATCGGCGCAAACGCCTGCGACGGCGCCAGATATCGATGGCCTCTGGGCTGCTCACATGCGCTACGGGCCCGATGTTCGCGGGCCGATGCTGGTTCAACGTCAAGCGGGCGCTCTCAGTGGTGAAATCGCCGGTTTGACAGCGGTCGCGCGCACGGAAGGCAACGATATCGTCTTCGAATTCCCCAACGGGGGTGGCGCCTTTCGCGGTCACTTCGCCAATCGCGAGGCAACGATTGTCGGCCATTGGATTCAGCCGCGCATGATGTCGAGCGGCGTCCCGCTTGCCTCGCCCATGACGCTGACGCGTGTGCGCCCCGGCGTTTGGCGTGGAGAAGCGGCGCCGCTTGACGACGCGATGACGATGTTTCTCCGCGTACGCACTGACGCGGGCGGGATTGCGCGCGCTTATCTCCGAAATCCAGAACGCAATCTCGGCGCTTTGCTCCAGATTGATCGCATCGAGCGCCGTGGCGACCACTTGGCCTTGATCGGCCGCTTTCGCGGCCGCGGGCAGGAGCAAGTCTTTGCGGAAGCCGAGTACGATCACAACAACGATCTCATTCCATTCCACTTCGCGCAGTTCGGCGTGACGATGGATTTTGCCCGCGCTTCGCCGGAGGACGAACGCTTCTTCTATCCACGCGGCGTGGCCCCATCGGCTTACGTTTACACGGCGCCGCCAGCTCTGGATGACGGTTGGCACGCTGGCTCGCTAGAGGAGGTCGGCATTGATCGCGCGCGCATTGCCGCGTTTATCGAGCAGCTTGCACGCGAGCCGCAGGACGGAGTCGAGACGCCGCAGGTGCATGCGTTGCTGATCGCCCGGCACGGCCGCTTGGTGCTGGAAGAATATTTCCATGGCTTCAGCCGCGAGAGCGTGCACGACACGCGCTCGGCCGCCAAAAGCATGACCGCCATTCTCGTCGGCGCGTCGATGCGTGGGGGTGCGCCGTTCACAGAGCAAGATAGTCTTATCGACAGCGTTGATCCTGCCTTGTTGCCGGCGAATCCGGACGCACGGCTCGCCTCGATCCGGCTCGAACACTTGTTGACCATGAGTCCCGGCTTCGATTGTGACGACAGCAACGGCGATTCTCCCGGGGCCGAGGACGCCATGCAGGAGCAACGGCGCGAGCCAAATTGGTGGCGCTTCGCGCTGGCGGTGCCGATGGCGCGCGATCCGGGCGTGCAAGCGGTCTATTGCAGCATGAATCCAAATTTGATGGGCGCGGTGCTATCGCACGAGACCGGCCGTTGGTTGCCGGATCTGTTCGCGGAGCGTGTGGCGACGCCGTTGCAGATCAATCACTACTTCCTCAATCTGACACCGACCAACGATTGGTATCTCGGCGGTGGCGCTCAGTTTCGGTTGCGCGACTTCATGAAGATGGGCCAACTCGTGCTCAATGGCGGCACATGGAACGGCCGTCGCGTGCTCGATCATGCTTACGTCGAGCGGATGACCGCGCCGCTCGTCGAGCTGCAGGAGCGCCGTTACGGCTATTATTGGTGGTCGCAGGAAATGCCGTATCGCGATCGGCAAGTGCGCGTCATCTACGCCGCAGGCAATGGCGGGCAGATCGTCATGGCTGTTCCGGAGCTGGACCTCGTTATTGCGTTCTATTCAGGTGATTTCGGCCACGCCGCTGCGCTCACCGCGCACCGTGTTTACGTCCCGCAATATATCTTGCCGGCGGTGAACTAAGCGCCGGCTCAGGCCGCCGCGCCAGCTTTGGCCGCGCGCGCGCGGTCAAGCTCCTGCGCCGCGAGATATTTCTCCGCCTCCAGAGCCGCCATGCAGCCCAGGCCGGCGGCGGTGACGGCCTGGCGATAGGTATCGTCGGCAACGTCGCCGGCGGCGAACACGCCTGGGATATTGGTCTCGGTCGTGCCTGGCTTCACGACGATGTAGCCGTTGTCCTTCATCGTGATCTGGCCTTTGAAGAGCTCGGTTGCGGGCGCATGGCCGATGGCGACGAACACGCCGTCGAGTTTGCGCTCTTCAAGCGCCCCGGTCTTCACGTTCTTGATCACGATGCCGGTGACGCCGCGCGGGTCTTCCGTGCCGACGATGTCTTCGAGCGCGCTATCCCAAATCACTTCGATGCTCGGGTGGTTGAAGAGACGCTCCTGCAACACCTTCTCGGCCTTGAGCGAGTCACGGCGGTGAATGAGCGTCACCTTGCTTGCGAGGTGCGCAAGGTAGAGCGCCTCTTCGACAGCGCTGTTGCCGCCGCCGATGACCGCGACTTCCTTGCCGCGATAAAAGAAGCCATCGCACGTCGCGCAGGCGCTAACGCCGAAACCCTGGAAGTGTTGCTCGCCCGGCAAGCCGAGCCATTTTGCCTGGGCGCCCGTCGCGATGATGATGGAGTCGGCGAGATAAACTTGGCCGCTATCGCCCGTAAGCTTGAACGGGCGCTGATCGAGTTCAGCTTTCACAATGATGTCTTCGACCATCTCCGTGCCGACGTGCTTTGCCTGCGCGCGCATCTGT
>JADLHI010000120.1 GCA_020848895.1 Hyphomonadaceae bacterium | reverse complement strand
CGAACAGAAGGTCGCGGAACAGGCCGATGACCGTGGAGTCAAAGATGTGCTTACGCGCGGCCTCTTCGTCGAAGCCGTACTCGCGCATTACGTCCATGCCGAAGAGCCGGTCGCGCATGACCAGACAAGCTTGATAGGCAAACTCGGCGCGATCCTCGATCTCATTCTCCGGCAGCGCCTTGATCCAATCCTCAAGATAATTGACGCCGAACGCTACGTGGCGGCCTTCATCCCGCATCACAAGCTCAAGCACTTGTTTCAGCAGCGGATCGCGCGTGGTGCGAATCTGAGCGCCGAACGCCGCCAGCGCCAAACCTTCGATGATGATCTGCATGCCAATGAACTTCAGATCCCAGCGTTCATCGGCCAGCACCTTGTCGATCAAGGCCTTCAGATTCTTGTTGATCGGATAGACCATACGGCAGCGGCGCCGCAGATACGCGTTGAAGACTTCGACATGGCGCGCCTCGTCAAAGGTCTGCGACGAAGCATAAAGCTTGGCGTCGGCCGTCGGCCGTCGGCGCGCAGGAGACGAGCTGCGACGCGACCAACATCGCCCCCTGCTCGCCATGCAGGAACTGGCTCATTGTTTGCGCGTGCGCCTTCCACGCGAACTGCACCTTCTCTTCGTGGCTCAGCGCCTCGTACGCCGGGAAGCCGCGCAGCGCGCTCAGCTCCGGATCGGCGGGAAAATCGTTGAGATCGCAGGGAAGGTCCCAATCGACGTCAACCGTCGTGTTCCAGTTGTGGGCCTTGCCAAGTTCATAGAGCCGGCGAATTTTCGCGTTGGCGCTATCGTAATCCCAGTTGAACGAGCCGGTCAGCGGCGTGTGAAAAATCTCGCGGATCGTCTCGACATCTTCTTGGGTGAGCGCGCTTGCGTCAGGCGTTGGAAACGTCCGGACAGCCTGAGGCGGCGATTCAACGATGGTGACGCGCATGAAATTCTCTCCAAAAATGACGCCGGCGTCAACTTTAGCGCGCTCACCCGGTTCGCATTGATTCAAATCAATGCCGTAAGGGAGACCGGTCCGGGCCTTTAAGGACGTTCAACAGAGGCGACTTGGTAGGTATGCGCGCCCTCGTCTTCGAGGATCGTCACGTAGTCGCCAATGTTGAAGTGGTGGCGTTCGAATCTGACGCCGGGGTCGTCGTCCTCGCGGCCATCGGAGAGTTCATAATGGAACGCCCACGACCCTCCAGGACGCCGGCGCAGATAGCCCTCGGTTGAGGACTCGCCTTGCTTGAAGCGAATGACCTTGCAGCGCTCGCGATAATGCCGCGCCGTATCGACATCGAGCGATCCGTCCGCATTGAGGGGCGCCAACAGCGTATAGCCGATGCCCGCGTCGCCTTCAGGATGTCCTTTCTCGCGCGCCAGTTCGAGGCGCACGCGCCGGAAGTTGGCTGGTAAATCTTGCGACATGTGTTGCTCCATCTTCCGCTATTCGAGCACCGGCGGAGCGTAGCGTCTTGCGTTCGCTCAAAGCGGCGTCACTCGTCGTCGTCGTCGATCAGCACGCGATGCGCCGCGCCTTCGAGGTCATCGTATTGGCCGGCGCGCAGACTCCATAAGAACGCCGCCAGGCCAATGGCGCCCATCAGCAATGCGGCCGGCGCGAGGAAGATAAGCAGGTTCATGCCTTACCTTTCATTCGCAGCGCGTTGAGCGTGACCACCAACGAAGAGCCAGACATCGCCGCCGCCGCGATCAGCGGCGTAAGCAATCCAGCGGCCGCAAGCGGCGCCGCAAACACATTGTAGAGCGCAGAGAAAGCCAGATTTTGCCGCGCGCGCCTGCGCGCGAGCCGCGCGACGTCGATCGCCTCCACCAAGCCCATTAGCGCATCGCCTTGGAGCACGACATCCGCAGCCGCTTGACTTGCTTCCACGGCGTGGCCTGGCGAGGCCGAGGCATGCGCGGCCGCAAGTGCGGCGGCGTCGTTCAGACCATCCCCCACCATGAGCGGCCGCTTGCCAAGCCCGCGCAGGGCTTGCATCCGCGCCGTCTTCTGGGCGGGCGTCACCGACGAGCGCCAATCTTCGATGCCGACAGCTCTTGCGGCGACTTCCGCCGCTTGAGCGCGATCGCCGGACAGCATCTCCACGCCAATGCCGCGCGCCTTCAGCGCCGCCACCGCGCGCACGGCGTCCGGCCGAAGCTCATCGGCGAACATGAAGCGCACGGGAGCCTGGCCTTCACGCGCGAACCACAATTCTGGCGCGCCGTCGCTGCTGTCAGCCGCAAGCGGCGCCGCGAAGCTACGTTTGCCGAGACGCGCCTCTTTGCCGTCGATAAGGCCTTTCACGCCTTCGCCGGGAACCTCGATAGCGCCAGCACAAGCGACGCCGGCGCCTGCCGCCTCGACCAACGCGCGCGATAGCGGATGACGCGAAACACGCGCCAGCGATGCGGCGGCAACGAGATCGGCCTCATTCGGCGTGGAGGTCAGCTTCGGCTTGCCAAGGGTAAGCGTGCCGGTCTTGTCGAACACGACCATATCGACCTGCGCGAACCGTTCGAGTGCATCGCCCGACCGCACCAGCACGCCGGCTTTGAACAAGCGCCCCGTCGCCACCACCTGCACCGCCGGCACAGCCAGCCCAAGCGCGCAAGGGCACGTAATGATGAGCACGGCGATCGCGTTGGTGAGCGCCACACGAACGTCCGGCGCCCCCACTTCAAAACCCAGCGCCTGAAGCAAAAGCGGGCCGATGAGCCAGCCCAAGAACGTCAACGCCGCGGCGCCGTGCACAACCGGGACAAAGAGAGAAGCGGCTTTGTCCGCCAAACGCACAAAACGTCCGCGCCCCTGTTCGCTGACTTCAATGAGGCGCGCGAGTTCGGCGACCGCGGAATCTTCCGCCTTGGCCTCGGCGCGCATCGTGAGCGGTCGGCTGACATTGATGGCGCCAGCGAGGATGCGGTCACCAGGGCGCGCCGCGACCGGCAATGTTTCTCCGGTCAGCATCGAGCAATCGAGATCCGTCGATCCTTCGACGATGACACCGTCACACGCAGCGCGCTCGCCGGCGGCCAACAGCAAACGATCGCCGATCGCGATATCGCGGCTGGCGATCGCTTCGATCTTACCTTCGGCGTCCACCCGCCGGGCCGTCACGGCTTGCAGAGCGAGAATCTCTCGCGCGGCCGTACGCGCACGCTCACGCAACCGATGATCGAGATAGCGCCCGATCAGCAGGAAGAAGAGCAGCATCGTAATGCCGTCGAAATAGGTGTGCGGCCCGCCTCTCATGGTTTCGGCGATGCTCATGCCGAACGTGAGAAACACCGCCAGCGAGATCGGCACGTCCATGTTGGCGCGCCAATTGCGCAACGCCTTCCAGGCCGAGCGGAAGAAAGGCTGGGCGGCGTAAAGACCGGTTGGCACGGCAACCAGCGCCGAGAACCAGTGCAGCAACGTCCGCGCATTGTCGCCCATGTCGTCGCCGAACCAGATCGGCGTCGTGAACATCATGATGTTCATCGCGCCAAATCCCGCCACGGCGAGGCAGCGAAGCAGGAAGCGTCCTTCCGCGTCGACAGATTGCTGAGCCCGTTCCGGATCGAAAGGCAAGGCGCTGTAGCCGAGCTTGGTCAGCGTCTGCGCCACGGTTTCCGGCGCGAGCGTTTGCGGCGCCCATGCAACGCGCAGGCGCTTCGTCGATAGGTTGAGCCGCGCGTCGGCGACGCCGGGCAGCGCCAGCAATCCGGCTTCGATCTTCTTGATGCAGGACGCGCAGCTCGCGCCTTCTACCATGAGTTCGATCACATCATTGCCGCGCGCATCGCGCCGGACGAATGTGTCGAGACGCGCCACCGGCGCGTCGTCGACCGAGGCCGCTGGCGCCAATCCAGACGGACAGCCGGGCGTCTCTAGCGTGTCGAGGGCCATGTTAGCTCCGCTTCGAAATCAAGCGCGCGGCCCGCGTGATCTTGCGCGCGGGCACGCAGATCCCAACGGCCCGCATTGAGCGCGCCGATGCGAGCAACATAGCGCCCTTGGCCTTGTGATTCGAACGTAAGCGCCCGATCGCCGGATTCGCTTGGTGGCCAGCGCAGCACACCGCTCAGCGCGGCGTTTTCGATCGGCCTGCCTTCGCGGTCGACCAGGCTCACGACAAGCTCGGCGCCATCGGACGCCGGCGCCAGAGCGCCGTGAGCCCGCCATCCCATCTCGGCTTGAGCACGACGCTCCGCGAGCACGTCATTGTAGTGCAGCCCTTGCGTGTAAGAGCGCCGCTCATCTTCGCCGGGAAACGTCTCCACCGCGGCGACCGCGAAGGCGATATTGATCGCAATGATCGCGGCGAAGAACAGCAACAAGGTTGCGAGAACGTGCCAACCGCGAATTCTGAACGTCGCCGTGGTGCTCATGGTGCGGCTCCCGCGAAGAAGGCCGACGCGCTCTCGGCCTGTTCGCCTGTTTCTGTGTCGGTGATCGTGAAACGCATGGGATGCGAGCCGGGGCCAACGTTCGACGGCGCCGCGACGTGGACGCGCACATTCGCGACTCCATCGCTTTGCGTGTCCACCTCAATCGCACCGTTCGCATCGACCTGGTGGCCGTTCGAGATCAAATGGGCGCCATCAAGGCCTGACACCGTGATCCGCACACGGCGCACGCGCGGCGCCATGTTGATCAGCTTCAACGCGTAGTCGTTGCGCATGCCGCCATCGGCCAGGCGCACGAAGGGCGGGCTACGATCGCGAATAACGTTGAGGTCAAGCGTCGACCGGGTCGCCAGTGCATAAGTCATGATCGCGCCGACCAAAACCATCAGCACGGCATAGAGCACGGTGCGAGAGCGAACGAGGTGAATCTTCGCCGGTTCGCCGCGCTGGCGCTTCTCGACGTTAACGTGCGTATCGTAGGCGATAAGCCCCTTCGGCCTACCGACCTTTTCCATGATCTCATCGCAGGCATCGATACAGAGCGCGCAATTTATGCACTCGAGCTGATCGCCGTCGCGGATATCGATGCCCTGCGGGCAAACGGCCACACACTGGTGGCAATCGATACAATCACCGCGCCCTTCCCAGCTCTCGCCCTTCTTGTGCGGCCCGCGCGGCTCGCCTCTGTCGCCGCGATAGGTGACGGAAAGCGCATGCTGATCGGTCATCGCCGCCTGAATGCGCGGCCATGGGCACATATACGTGCACACCTGCTCGCGCATCGTGCCCGCGAGAGCATAAGTGGTGAAGGTCAGCAGCCCAACAAATAGATAGACGGAAGGATCGGCGTGGCCCGTGAAGATCTCGCGGAACAGGGTCGGCGCGTCGCCAAAATAGAACACCCATGCGCCGCCGGTCGCCGCGGCGATCAGCAGCCAAAGCGTGTGCTTGGCGACCTTCTTGCGCGCCTTGTCCAGCGAGAGCGGCGCCTTGGCCAAGCGCATGCGCTCATTGCGATCGCCCTCGATCCAGCGCTCGATGTAAATGTAAAGATCGGTCCAAACCGTCTGCGGGCACGCGTAGCCGCACCACACGCGCCCAAACAGCGCCGAGGAAAGGAAGATGCCGAACGACGCCAGCACCAGCAGCCCGACGATGTAGTAAACTTCCTGGGGCCAGAGCTCGATGAAGAAGAAGAAGAACCGGCGGCCTTCAAAGTCGATCAGAACCGCCTGATCTGGGCGATCGATCCCGCGATCCCACCTTATCCACGGCGTGATGTAGTAGATCGCCAACAGGACGACCATCGCCGCCCATTTGAGGTTGCGAAAGAACCCGTGCGCCAGCTTGGGATAAATCTGCTGGCGCTTGGTGTAGAGTTCCCGCGCTGCCTTTGAGTTGACAGCCTCAGCCTCAATGCCGTGCTGGTCGTCGCTTCCGCGCCGATCGATAAGAGTAATCTTGGCCACGCTCAGGGCGTAACATTCGCGCCTGATTGCTGGCCTTGATCCTGATCAAGCACAGGCGTCGATGTCGCAGGCGCAAGCGCCGCTTGGTCAGCCTCGCCGCCGCCCATTTGGTGGACGTAGTACGCGAGCGCGCGGATGGTGCCATCGTCAAAGCGACGTTCCCAGGTCGGCATCACGCCATTGCGTCCGAGTTCGACCTGACGGCGGATTTCCTCGCGGGAGCCGCCATAGAGCCAGACATCGTCGACCAGGCTGGGCGCGCCGACAGTGCGGTCGCCCGCCCCCGTCGCGCTGTGGCAAACCGCGCATTGCTCCAGATAGATCTGCGCCCCACGGGCGGCCGACTGTGCATTCGGATGCAAGCGGTCGCGCGCCGCGGACAGCGAGATCACGTATTCCGTGACGTCGCCGATTTGAGCCGCGCTCAGCATGTGATCGCGCCCGAACGCCGGCATCTGCGACATCCGCGCATCGGGGTGACCCGAGCGGATGCCGACGCGAATGGTGTGCTCGATCTCATCGAGTGAGCCGCCCCACAGCCACACGTCGTCCGCCAACACCGGATAACCGGGCGCGCCGGCGCCGCCCGCGCCGTGACAAGTCTGGCAATTGTCGCCGAAGGCCGACTCACCCGCAGCGCGCGCGAACTCTTGCAGTTCCGGATCGCGCGCGAGATCGGCAGTGCTGGCGCTCGCGAGACGCGCGAACATCGGCGCTCGCGACGCCTCAAGCGTCTGCACCTCAGCCGCCACGTTACGGCGATCCGACCAGTTCAACACGCCATGGGTATAGCCGTTGACCATCGGCCAGGCCGGCATCAGCACCCAGTAGATCACCGCCGCGACGATACTGGCGTAGAAGATATAGAGCCACCAGCGCGGCAACGGCGTATCAAGTTCCTTGATGCCGTCCCATTCGTGACCTGTGGTCTCGGTGCCGCTGACGTGGTCGCGCTCAGTTTTTTCGGTCATCGTCGTCCTCGTCAGCGAGAGGTGTATTTGCAGCTTCTTTGAACTTGTCGCGGTTGCCGGGCCAGAAGGCGTAGATCACCACCCCAACGAACAGGATGAAGAGAAGCGCCATGCCCCAGGTCTGCGCGAAGTGTGTCGCGGCTTCGTAGGTCATCTGGATATCACCGCGAATTGTCCGATTCGTCGGCGTGATAGGTCGAGAAATCGACGCCCGCGCCCAGCATTTGCAGATAGGCGATCAGCGCATCCATTTCGGTCACGCGATCGGGTTGACCGTCGAAGTCACGGATAGCGGCGCCAGGATAGCGTTGTTCGAAGTCGTACGCATTCGACGCCAAAGGCTCAGCTTGCGCTCTCGCATCGGCATTGGCGTTCGCCAATTGCTCGTCCGTATACGGCACGCGCAGCAAGCGGTTCGCGCTCAAGTGTGCATCCATGTGCGACATGTCGAGATCGCGCCGTTCCAGGAACGCGTACGGAGGCATGACCGATTCCGGCACCACCGAGCGAGGATCGACCAGGTGCGCCCGGTGCCATTCGTCGGAATAGCGGTTGCCTACGCGCGCAAGGTCCGGCCCGGTGCGCTTGGACCCCCACTGGAACGGGTGGTCGTACATGCTCTCGGCAGCCAGAGAGTAGTGGCCGTAACGCTCAACCTCGTCACGCAGCGGCCGGATCATCTGCGAGTGGCAGACATAGCAGCCTTCACGCACGTAGATTTCCCGGCCCGCGAGTTCGAGCGGCGTATAGGGACGCACCCCCTCAACGCGCTCGATCGTCGATTCGATAAAGAAGAGCGGCGTAATTTGAACGAGACCGCCGATCGACACGACAACCAGGATGCCAATGATGAGGATCAGCGAGTGACGCTCGAACCATTTGTGAAAGTTCCACATGAGAGCGCCCCCTATTCCGCCGGCACGGCGGCTGCAGCCGGCGCGTCGCTTACGCGCTCATGCGCTGGTTCATTTGAGGTGGCTGTGCGCCACAGATTGTAGACCATGATCAACGCGCCCGCGAGATAGAGACCGCCGCCCATGGCCCGGATGATGTAGTAGGGATGCATCGCCTCGACCGTCTCGACGAACGAGTATTCGAGGAAGCCGAACTCGTTATACGCGCGCCACATCAGACCCTGCATGACGCCGGCAACCCACATCGAGGTGATGTAAAGAACGATGCCGATCGTCGCGAGCCAGAAGTGCCAATCGACGAGCGCGAGCGAATGCAGCTTTTGCTTCCGCCACAGCCATGGCGTCAGGCAATAGAGCGCGCCGAAGCTCACGAAACCGACCCAGCCCAACGCGCCTGAGTGCACGTGGCCGATCGTCCAATCGGTATAGTGCGAAAGCGAGTTCACCGCGCGGATCGACATCATCGGACCTTCGAAGGTCGACATGCCGTAGAATGCGACGGAGACCACGAGCATGCGCAGCACCGGATCGGTGCGCAGCTTGTCCCAGGCGCCCGAGAGCGTCATCAGGCCGTTGATCATACCGCCCCATGACGGCATCCACAGCATGATCGAGAACGTCGCGCCCAGCGTCTGCGCCCATTGCGGCAACGCCGTATAGTGCAGATGGTGCGGACCCGCCCAGATGTAGAGGAAGATCAGCGCCCAGAAGTGGATGATCGACAAGCGATAGGAATAGACCGGCCGGTTCGCCTGCTTCGGAATGAAGTAGTACATGATGGCCAGGAAGCCAGCAGTGAGGAAGAAGCCCACCGCGTTGTGGCCGTACCACCATTGCGTCAGCGCATCCTGGACGCCGGCAAACAGCGAGTAGCTGAAGTGACCGGCGAAGCTGACCGGGATCGCCAGATTGTTGACGATGTGCAGCATCGCGATGGTGACGATGAACGCCAGGTAGAACCAATTCGCGACGTAGATGTGCTTTTCTTGGCGCTTCCAGATCGTGCCAAGGAAGACGAGCAGATAAACGACCCAGACAAGCGTCAGCCAAAGATCGGTGTACCACGGCGGCTCGGCGTACTCGCGGCCCTCGGTGATGCCCATGAGATAGCCGGTGCCCGCCAGCGCGATGAAGAGTTGATAGCCCCAGAACACGAACCAGGGCCAAAGGCCGCCCGCGAGCCGCGCACGGCAGGTGCGCTGAACGACATAGAACGAAGTGGCTATGAGGACGTTGCCGCCGAACGCGAAGATGACCGCCGAAGTGTGCAGCGGCCGGAGGCGGCCGAAATTGGTCCAGCCAAAATCGGAAAAGTAGAAGATGTTCGGAAAGGCGAGCTGCAGCGCGATGATGAGGCCGACAAGCAGCCCGGCAACGCCCCAGAACATCGACGCGATGACGCCGGCTTTGACAACGCCGTTTTCATAACGAGACGATTGATCCTGACGCGGACCTTTGCCGACTTCCCAGCTCAGAGCAGCAATCCCCAAGATGAACGCCGCGAACATCGTCCACATCTGAACGGCGAACGGCGCGTCGATGGCGCGCGAAATTCCGAGCAGGGAGAGAAATGCTCCCGCCACCAGGATGACCAGGATCACACTCGCGTCTCCGCGAAATCCGCCACGTTGGACCATCGCCCCAATACTCCGCCGACGGCTCGCCCTGCCGTCATCGGTGG
>JADLHI010000119.1 GCA_020848895.1 Hyphomonadaceae bacterium | reverse complement strand
TTCAGCTTCTCAAGCTGCGCCAGAAGCGCGCCCACGCCAGCCGGCGACATGCGCTCGCAGATCAGCTGGTATTGCGATCGGTTCGGGAAGGTTGAGAGCCGGCCTTCGGCCACAACTTCCAAGCCTTCTTCCGGCTTGAACGCCAATTGATGCACGTTTGACTTCCACATCACCGTGGAAATCGTCGCTCCCTCGTCTTTCAGATCGACATAGAGGTGGCCCGACTTTGCGATCATCACGCGGCCAAGCTCACCGCGCACCCGCACGCGGTCGAAATTGGTCTCCATCGTGCGCTTCACCGCCGATGCAAGTTCGCTGACCGAAAGTTCGGGCAGGTTCGATGGGGCGGTGGTAGCAGCCGCTGCGTCTGACATCAGTTTCATATAAGGCGACTCGCGCCGCCCTGCCCCAGATGCTTAAACAGTTCCCGGCTTGGGGGAGCCGGGGGATCATGCATGGCGTTTGACGCCAACGACCTGTCGCCGCACGAGCATTTCGTGGTCGAGCGGACCAACGCTGGGGAAATCGCGGATTTCTCAGCCATGGGTGGCCCCGGCGGGGCCAAGCCGATCGTGCGGGCCGGTTTCCTGCGCAAGCTGCTGCTGCGGCTCGACCAGAGTTGGGTCATCCGCACGCCCGGCGTCCGCATCAAAGGCGCCCGGATCGAAGGCGTGCTCGACCTTACCGATTGTTCAGGCGAAGGCCTCCCCGCTCTGTCGCTGGTCGAGTGCGAAATCCCGGAGACCGTCGACTTAAGCCACGCCCGGCTGGCGCGCGTCTCGTTTGAACGGAGCCGCCTCTCGCGCCTCATCGCGATCGAGGCGGAGATCGCGGGCGAACTCAATCTCTGCGCCGTCGCGCCCTTCGAGGCGCCGGGCCGCGAAACGCTCACCGCAAAGCTGCGCGGCATCCGCGTCGATGGCGACGTGCTGGCGCGCGATGCAAAATTCGCGCGCGCGCTGGAGAGCGACGAAGACGCGCTCATGCTTCAGGGCGCCGAGATCAGGGGCAACCTTCTGCTCGACGGCGCCTTCGATGCGTTCGGTTGCGTCTGGCTGGCGAACGCGCAAGTCGATGGCGGCTTCTCCCTAGAAGGCGCGACGCTGCTGAACCGCAGCGAAGACACAAGCGGCCAAGCGATCAACGCCGACGGCGCCCGCTTCGATACCGTGCTCCTGCGCAAGGCCAAAGTCGAAGGCGAAGCGCGCTTTTGCGGTGCGCGCATCACGCGCGACTTCGACATGAGCGACAACGCCTCGTTCCGAAACGAAATGGGCGCGGCGGTCATGCTCGCGAACGCCGAGATCGGCGGCCAAATCTGGGCCGACACGGTGAAGATCGCCGGCATGCTTTGGCTGCAAAACGCTTCGATCGCCCGCAATCTCGAAATGCGCGCCGCCGAAATCGTTCATCGCACAACCATGCGCGGCGACGCCTACGGCCGCGCCGTGGACGCGACTAGCATGAGCGTTGGCGGCGCATGGCTGATGCACGGCGCCAACATCAAGGGCGAACTCTTCCTCGCCGACGCGCGCATCGCCGGCTATCTCGCCTTCGGCGGCGGCCGCTACATCAATGGCGGCGCCTGGGCCATCCGCGCGCCCAACGCCCGCGTCGGCGGCAATCTCACGCTAAAGCTCGCCGACGACGGCTTTGCGCCGCACGGCCAGAAAACCGTCATCGAAGGCGGCGCCAAGTTTGACCGCGCCCGGATCGACGGCGCCTTCTCCTGGTCGCAACTCGAATTGCGCGGCCCCGGCCCCGATGGCGCACGCGGCGCGGTGTTCTCATTCGCCGACGCGCAGATCGCCGGCCCCGTGCAAGCGCGCGCGCTGACCGCGCAGCAAGACGCGTTCATCGACGCATCGGGCGCCTCATGCGCAGCGCTCGACGATGATGTGAAGAGCGGCTGGGGTCCCGACAGTGCGCGCCTCGGCTTGGACGGCTTCGCCTACGGGCGCATCGATAGCGACGGCGAAAAATGGCGCGCGCGCTTGGGCTGGCTGAAGCGCTCACGCCGCGACGGCGAGAAATTCTCGCCCCAACCCTTCACCCACGCGGCCTCCACCTACGCGCGCATGGGCCGCCGCGAAGACGCGCGCCGCGTCCAACTCGCCCAGCACGACTTACACACGCTTGCGGGATCGGCCGGACCGTTTACCTGGGCGCTCTCTTCCTTGTTCGGCGTCATCGCCGGCTACGGCCTCGCCCCCATCCGCATCGTTCGCGCGCTGGCGCTCTTCCTGGCGCTCGGCGTGTTCGGCGTGCTGGCGATGAACGCCCAAGGTGCGCTGGTCACGCCACAGGGCCGCGCCTGCAACGGCGCCGTCGAGCCCACGCTCTACGCACTCGATGTCGCGCTGCCCGTGGTCGACCTCGGCCAGGAGAGCCGCTGCGCCCCGGGCCGCACCGCGCGCGCGGAACTCACCCCGGGCGTCGCCGTCTCCGAAACCAGCGATTGGCGCTGGTTCGAAGGCGTCGCTCTGTGGCGCTGGGCGCACGCGCTCTACGCCATGCTCGGCGCGATCCTGACGGCCCTCGCCGTTGTGACCTTCTCCGGCATCATGAAGCCCAAGGACGAGTGATTTGGCGTCGCGCCGCGCTTCGACAATCCCGGACTAAATCCCATTTTTGGTCACAGGCGCTGACGCCACCGTAGCGTCACCCTGAGATCCCACGCTTGCCGAAGCGGCCTCCGCCGCTTCATATCTCCACCATGACGGACGTGCGCATCCTTGGCGTTGCCGGCAGCTTACGGCGCGGCTCCCTGAACCGCGCCTTGCTGGGCGCCGCGATCAAACTCGCCCCCGCCGGCCTCACGATCGATGCGTTCGATCTCGCCGACGTGCCGCTCTATAATGGCGACGTCGAAGCCGCTGGCGATCCAGCCGGCGTCACCGCCTTCAAGAACGCGATCCGCGCCGCCGACGCCGTCCTCTTCGTGACGCCCGAATACAATCACGGCGTGCCGGGCGTAATGAAAAACGCTGTCGACTGGGCCTCCCGCCCAGCGCGCGACGCCGCCCTCAACGGCAAACCCGTCGGCATCATCGGCGCCTCGCCGGGCCAAGTCGGCACGGCGCGCGGCCAAAGCCAGCTTCGCCAAGCGTTCGAGTTCACCAATTCGTTCTGCATGCCGCAGCCGGAAATTCTGGTTTTCCGCGCAACCGAGAAATTTGACGCCAACGGCGACCTCACCGACGCCAAGACCGCGGAGTTTCTCGGCAAGTATCTGGAAGCGCTTCGCGTTTGGACGCTGCGGTTCAAATGAGTTTCGCCAGAGCCGCCGAAATCGAGCAGACCTTGGAGATCGCCGCGAACTCGAGCGGCGATTTGAACGGCGCCGTCTATGCGCGGCTCTTTGCGGCCTATCCGGAAACCGAACCGCTCTTCGCGTTGGACCGCGACGGACAAGTGCGCGGCGCGATGATGGCGCACGTCTTCCAGACCATTCTCGATTTCATCGGCGCGCGCCACTACGCGCATCGCTTCATCCAAACCGAAATCGTCACACACGAAGGCTACAACGTGCCGCGCGATGCGTTCGCCGCATTCTTCGCGATGGTGCGCGACGAATTGCGCACGGTTTGCGCCGACGGCTGGACACCTGCGATGGAAAGCGCCTGGGAGCAGCTCCTTAACGAGATCGGCGCGTACGTCGCGGCTGCGCCAAAGGTCGGCTGAGCGCATCCGCTAGCCGGCGTGGCCTATTTGAGTTCCAGCACAACCGGCCCCGAAACCGGGTCTGTCACGCCAAGCCCGCCACCCAAATCTTCAAGCGTGTCGCGGAAGCTATCGAGCGTGGCGATCATCTGCGGGCGCGCCGCCGCCAGCGCGTCCATGTCCGACCATTCGGCGATGATGCAATAGCTGCGCTCGCCAGTCTTGATGATGTTCGCGCGCCGCATCCCGGCCCAATTGCGCTCGGCGCGGCGATGAGCTTCGATAAAGGCTTCGTCCTTGCCAGGCTTCACCCGGAAACGCACTGCATTGAATGCCGTCATGACGGTCCTCCCTTGCTAGCCACGACTACGCATAGCTCTGACCTGCCGTTACGTCCCAGCGCCGCTTGACCAGGCGGGCGTCCGGTTCCAATGCCATCTCCATGAAGATTCTGATCGTCGGCTCAGGCGGGCGTGAGCACGCTCTGGGGTGGAAACTCAAGCAAAGCCCGCTCGTAACCGAAATCATCGCCGCGCCCGGCAACCCGGGCTTGGCGGAGTTGGGGCGCTGCGTGGCGATCAAGGCGGACGACGCGCGCGAACTCGCGGCCTTTGCGCTGCGCGAGCAGATCGAGCTTGTCGTCATCGGCCCCGAAGCCGCCGCCGCCGCGGGCCTCGCCGATGCGCTAAGGCAAGTCGGCATCCCATGCTTTGGCCCCACCAAAGCCGCAGCCGAACTCGAAGCCTCCAAAGCCTTCATGAAAGAGTTCTGCGTGCGCCATGGCGTGCCCACCGCCGAATACAAAGTCTTCGACGATGCGATCCGCGCCAAAGCCTATCTCGGCGACCGCGAACCGCCCTTCGTCATCAAAGCCGATGGCCTCGCCGCCGGCAAAGGCGTCGTCATCGCCGAGACGCGGCGCGAGGCCGACGCGGCGATCGATGAAATCCTGTTCTTGCGCAAGTTCGGCACCGCCGGTCAGCGCATCGTCATCGAAGATTTCCTGCCCGGCGAAGAAGCCAGCTTCTTTGCGCTTTGCGACGGCGAGACCGCCGTCCCGCTGGTCGCGGCGCAAGACCACAAGCGCGCGTACGATCAAGACAAGGGCCCGAACACCGGCGGCATGGGCGCTTATTCGCCCGCGCCGATCTTCACCGACGCCGTGCGCGACCAGACCATGGAGCAAATCATCCTGCCGACCTTGCGCGGGATGAAAGCCGAAGGCCGGCCCTTCGTCGGCGTGCTGTTCGCTGGGCTGATGATTACGCCCGCGGGGCCCAAACTCATCGAATTCAACGTCCGCTTCGGCGATCCCGAATGTCAGACCTTGATGCGGCGCATGAAGAGCGATCTCGCGCCGGTTCTGCTGCTCGCAGCACAAGGCCAACTCGCCGGCGCGCCGAAAATCGTCTGGGACGAGCAGCCCGCCGTAACCGTGGTGTACGCGGCGCAAGGCTATCCGGACGAACCACTGAAAGGCTCAGTGATCCGCGGCGTCGGCCAAGCCAATGATGTGCCCAACGTTGTTGTTTTCCACGCCGGCACGCGCGTCGACTCGGACGGCCTCCTGCGCGCCGACGGCGGCCGCGTGCTCAACGTCACCGCCACCGGCCCCACGCTGCTCGATGCCGTCAACAGCGCCTATGAAGGCGTCTCCCGCATCGACTGGCCCGGCGGCTTCTGCCGCAGAGATATCGCATGGCGGGCGCTGAGCTAGCTGGCGGTCGGTCAGGCTGCTATATTGCCGCGATGCGCCGCGATGACGCCATTCGTATTCTCCGGGAACACGCAGACCTCCTGCGGCATGAAGGTGTCGCGCACGTCTCACTTTTTGGGTCAGTGGCGCGTGACGCCGCCAGCAACAACAGCGACGT
>JADLHI010000118.1 GCA_020848895.1 Hyphomonadaceae bacterium | reverse complement strand
GCGACGAGATGTGCGCGCTGCTGCGCGTGCCGCGTGCGATGCTGCCGCGCACGGCGGCGTGCGACGCGCATTTCGGCGATGCGGACGCTTCGCATTTCGGCCGCGCCATTGCGATCCACGGCATGGCGGGCGATCAGCAAGCGGCGCTGGTCGGGCATGGTTGCTTCGAGCCGGGCATGGCCAAGTGCACGTTCGGCACCGGCGCGTTTCTGGTGATGAACATGGGCGCGGCGGCGCCCAAGTCGCGGAACCGGCTGCTCGGGACGGTTGGCTATGAAGCGGGCGGCGCGTTTGCGTACGCGCTTGAAGGTTCGATCTTCTCGGCCGGCGCGACGATGCAATGGCTGCGCGATGGTTTGAAACTGATCCGGACCTCGGCGGAGTCCGAGGCCATCGCTTCAAGCCTCGCTGACAATGGCGGCGTCTATCTCGTACCGGCGTTCGCGGGCCTGGGCGCGCCGCAATGGAACGCCGAAGCGCGCGGCACGATCATCGGCCTCACGCGCGACTCGCGCCTTGAGCATCTCGTGCGCGCGGGCCTTGAAGCGGTGGCGTATCAAACCGCCGATTTGCTTGATGCATTGCGCGCCGATGGCGCGCCAAAAATTGAATCGCTGCTGATCGACGGCGGTCTCACCGCCAATGCTTGGGCGATGCAGTTCTTGGCCGACATTTGCGACGTCGAAGTCGCGCGTCCGCAATTCCAGGAAGTGACGGCGCTCGGCGCGGCGAAACTCGCGGCGTTTGGCGCGGGCTTGATCGGTTCGCTCGATGGCGCGGGGGCGGCGCCCAGCGCGCGCTGGACGCCGAACATGCGCGCCGCGGATCGCGAAAGGCTCCGCACCGGCTGGCGCGCCGCGATTGCGGCCGCTCTGGCTGCGGCGAAACCGGCCTAATCAGGGCTTTGTTCAGCCTTTAGGTTGCGCGGACAGGGGCATCAGCCTAAACGCGCCCCTCGCGAGCCCGTAGCTCAGTCGGTAGAGCATCTGACTTTTAATCAGAGGGTCGCGGGTTCGAATCCCGCCGGGCTCACTTTTGCTGGCTGCCGAGCATGGCGCTGCGCGAATTCCAAAAAGCACCGTGAGCAAAGGGCGAAGGCGCAGCCTCCGCCCCGTCTGCTTTGTTGTTCTTATTCGCCCTGCGTGCCGGTGGGCGGTGGGACGTCGATTGGCGGAATGGGCGCCGGCGTTACAGGAACTGGCGTTATCGCCGCTGGCGGCGTCGGTCCCGATTCAGCCGCGGGCGTACGTTCCACGGGCGCCGCGCGGCGTTGGGCCGGCACGGGTGCAGGGGCCGGCTCGGCGGTTTCCGGTGTTGTCACCGGCGCGGCCGGCGGCGCTGCATCATAGCCTGCATCAGCCAGTTGCTGCTGCTCGGCCGGCGGCGCGAGCGGGGTGGTTTCTTGGCCGGCGAACCAGGCATAGCCAAGACCGGCGGCGCCGAGCAGCACCGCGAGCAAAGCCACCCGCAGCACCGGGCCGCTGCGATCATGGTGCATCGGCGGCGGCGCATACGGATCTCGGTTGGTTTGTTTCGGCATTTTTGTCTCCTGGAGGGCTTCAGGAGGCAAACTCAGGGGTAATCAGCGGGTTCCGGTTCCCGAATGGTCACAGGGCTGTGACGACGACGCCACAAAGCCCGGGAAATGGCTCCGCCAGGCGCCCTCAGCACTGGCCGAACGCGGCGCGGTGAAACAAGCTGTCGTCCTCCTCGAGTTTTTGGCGGGGGAATGTTCTCGGGTCCTTTCGGGGCCCTGGAGAATACGCGCAGGGGCGATGAGGGGACGGGGCCGCGCCGGGAGGGGCGCGGCCCCACTTTCATTTTGGCCCTAAAATCCCGCTTTTGTTGCCCCACCGGAAGGAGCGGCACAAAATCAACGCTCCCCAAGAAAATTTCCCCCAGCCTCTTGTGTTCGATGGACTTCCGGGATTGGGGGCGCCAGAAATGGCCTTAACGACTACGGACGGGAAGTCGAAACGCGGCTGAAATGCCGGGTTGAGGCCACCGCACCGGGTCGCAAGGCGCGCACCGCGCGACGAGTGACTGCGTTGCGAGCGCAGGGGATCCTTTGAGAGGGGTGAATATGAAATCGCGCATCACCAAGACTGTCGCGCTTGCGGCATTGATGGCAGGCGCTGCTGGCGTCGCCAACGCCACTGAAGGCTGGTATGGCCGTGGCGATATCGGCTGGTCGTTTGACGGCGAAGTCGAAGTCGACGCTAGCCCGACCTACAGCTTCGGCTCTTCGACGCTTGAGCATGATTGGTCAGAGCATCTGGGCCTCGGCTACGCATTCCAAAACGGTTTCCGTTTGGAAGGTGAACTCGGCCACCGCTTCAACCAAATCGACGCGACGCCAACGATCGACGCTGGCGGCGACGTTCACGCTTGGTCGGCCATGGCCAACCTTTTCTATGACTTCAACCGTGGTGGTCAGCTCGAGCCGTACATCGGCGTCGGTGTTGGCGCGGCGCGTTTGAACTACAACCTGAACGACCACTCCTCGCTGGCGTACGCGGAAGGCGAAGATACCGTTCTTGCTTACCAAGGCATGGTCGGCTTCGCCGTCGGCCTCGGCGAGCAATGGGATGTGGATGTCGGCTATCGCTATTTCGTAGCGAACGGCGCTGGCCTCGACGCTCGCCGCACGACCGGCAACTCGGCGCTCGTCGTAACGCCGTTCAGCCCGGACGCGGACTACGAGCACCAAGCTCTGACGGTTGGTCTGCGTTACCAATTCGCAGCGCCGGCCCCGCCGCCGCCGCCGCCCCCGCCGCCGCTTCCGCCGCCACCGCCGCCGCCGCCAGTGGCTGCTGCGTGCCCGACGTCGGAATTCGTTGTGTACTTCGAGTGGGATCGCTCGAACCTCAACCAAGCCGCGTTGGAAACCATCGATGCAGCGGTCAACCGTGCGCGTCAGTGCAACGTTGGTGGCGTTGTCGTCGTCGGTCACACCGACACGTCGGGTTCGCCGACCTACAACCAAGGCCTGTCGGAGCGTCGTGCTTCGGTGGTCCGCGACGCCCTCGTGGCGCGTGGCATCGCCGCCGGCTCGATCCAGTCGCAAGCACGCGGCGAAACCGATCTCGCCCGTGCGACGCGCGACGGTGTGCGTGAGCCTCTGAACCGCCGTACGGCGGTGACGATCAGCTTCCGCTAATCGCCGCTCGATAGAAGCTACAAACTAAAGCGCGGGCCCGGCCAAAAGCCGGGCCCGTTGCTTTTGTGGGTGGGGTTGTCTGGGGTGGAAACTTCACTGCCCGTAGGGTACCTCGGCGCTCATGTCCGCCGACACTCTTGCGACCGCGTCGCGCTCCGCCTGGGGCGCCGATATCGAGCCTTTGTTGGAGCGTCTCGATGGCGACGGCGAGAGCCTGGTGGCGCGCGCCGAGAGCTGGTCTGCGATCAACTCGGGATCATTTGAATTGCCCGGCCTCGCGGCCATGCGCGCGACGTTGCTCGATACCGTTAGCGAATTGCCGGCGGCGCCCGAAGCGATTGATCTTCAGCCATCCCAGCGTGTGCGCCCCGACGGCGAAGTGATCGATGTGCAACACGGCGCCTCGATCCGCGTGCGCGTGCGTCCCGATGCGCCGATCCAGGTCGCGCTGACTGGCCACTACGACACCGTGTTTCCCGCTTCGCATCCGTTTCAAGCGCCGTGGCGCGAGGGCGAGGTGCTGCGCGGGCCGGGTGTTGCCGACATGAAAGGCGGCATCGCCGTGATGCTGGCGGCGCTCAAAGCGTATGAGCAATTGCCCGGCGAAAAGCGCGTCGGCTACGAGGTGCTGCTCAGCCCCGACGAAGAGATTGGCTCGATGGGGAGCGCGCCATTGCTCGCGGCGCTTGGCAAGCGCGCTCATCTTGGCATGACGTACGAGCCAGCGATGGCCGACGGCGCACTCGTCGATCAACGCAAAGGTTCAGCCAATTTCCATTTGGCCGTGCGCGGCCGCGCTGCGCATGTCGGCCGCGCTTTTAACGATGGCCGCAGCGCCGTCATCGCCGCCGCCGAGGCGGCGCTCGCGCTGAACAAGCTCAATGGCCAGCGGGACGGCGTAACGTTCAATGTCGGCGCCATCGATGGCGGCGGCGCGGTCAATGTCGTGCCCGAGCGCGCGGTGTTGCGCTTCAACATTCGCGTGCCCGATGCCGAGAGCGCGGCCTGGGCCGAAGCGGAAGTCCGGCGTATTGCGCGTGAAGCCGATGCGAGCGATGGCATCGACGCGCACCTTCACGGCGGCTTCACGCGTCCGCCAAAGCCGCTCAACGATCAGCAGCGCACTATGGTGTCGTGGACACGCCACGCCGGCGCCGTGCTCGGCCTCGATTTGCAATTTCGGCCATCGGGCGGGGTGTGCGAGGGCAACAATCTCGCGGCCGCCGGTTGCCCAAACATCGACACGCTGGGTCCCTGCGGCGGCGGTCTTCACAGTGATGAGGAGTTTGCCGTGATCTCGAGCTTCGCCGAGCGCGCCAAGCTTTCCTTCTTGCTGCTCGCCGGCGTCGAGCGCGGTGTGTTCGACGTGCGGAGCCTTCGCCCGTGAGCGCACCAAGCTATGTCATGCGCGCCGCGGGGCCAGCCGACCTCGAAGGCTTCAAGCAATTGCGCGAAATCGCCGGCGCCGGCTTCACCAGCTTAATGCTCGACGACAAAGCGATGGCGGCAAAGCTGGCGTTCTCCGAGCAGAGCTTTGCATCGGCCACAGACGCCGCCGGCCCCGAGCGCTACTTCATCGCGCTTGAGCACATTGAAAGCGGCGCGCTGGCGGGCTGCTGCGGCGTAAAATCGACGATCGGCGAAGTGCCGCCGTTCTTCAACTTCCGCATGTTCACCGAGGCGCAATCGTCGAATGTCGTAAACCGCCGCTTCGACATGCGGGTGCTGATCGGCGTCAACGACTTTACCGGTTGCAGTGAAGTGGGATCGCTGTTCGTGCGCCCCGAGCACCGCGCTGCCGGCGTCGGCCGCGCGCTCGCCCAGAATCGCTACATGCTGATGGCGACGGCGCCGCAACGCTTCCGCAGCCAGGTCGTCTCTGAGCTGCGCGGCGTCGTTTATCCCGATGGCACGTCGCCGTTCTGGGAGGCGGTCGGCCGGCATTTCTTCAAGATGGACTTTGCCGAGGCTGACAAACTCAGCGCCACCACCGACAACCAGTTCATCCTCGATCTCATGCCGCAACATCCGATTTACGTGGACCTGTTGTCGCAAGAAGCGCGCGACGTCGTCGGCAAGTGCCACAAGGACGGCGAGGGCGCGCAGCGTCTATTGGAGTGGGAGGGCTTTGCCTTCTCCAACGTTGTCGACATCTTCGACGGCGGCCCGCTGATGAGCGTCCAGCGCGACCAGATCCGCACCTTGCGCGAGTCCAAGCGCTACAAGGTGCAAGCAGCCACGCAGCTTACAAATGCAAGGCGGGCCTTGATCGCGGCCCCGAACATCCAAACCTATCGCTGTGTATCGGCGCACGCTTGTGTCGTGAACGGCGTCGCGCAAGTGGACGCCGCCGTGCTTGCCGCTTTGAGGCTAGAGGCCGGCGCCGAAGTTTTGGTCTGGATGGGCGATGCACACTGAACTTTATATCGGCGGCGCCTGGCACAAGGGTCACGGCGAGCGCTTTGCGTCTTACGATCCCGCGACCGGTGACAAAGTGTGGGAAGGCGACGCCGCCAGCGAAGACGATGTCGCCGAAGCCATGGCCGCCGCGCGGCTCGCGTTTCCGGCATGGTCACGGCGCGCGCCGGAAGAGCGCATCGCCATCGCGCGCGCCTACGCCAAAGAGATCGAAAAGCGCGGCGAGGAGATCGCGCGTACGATCAGCCGCGAAATGGGCAAGGTGGCGTGGGACGCCAAAGCCGAAGTCGCCGCCATGATCGGCAAGATCGAAATCTCGATCCGCGCCCAAGCCGAACGTGCGGGCGCACGCGAAGAGAAGGCTGCCTTCGGCGCCATGACGCTCTCGCACCACGCCCATGGCGTGCTCGGCGTCTTCGGTCCGTTCAATTTTCCGGGCCATCTGCCGAACGGCCACATCGTGCCGGCGCTGCTCGCGGGAAATTGCGTGCTGTTCAAGCCGAGCGAAGTCACCCCGGGTGTCGCCGCGCTGATGATGGAAGCGTGGGAGGCGGCGGGCTTGCCCGCTGGCGTGCTCAACCTGCTGCAAGGCGCGCGCGAGACGGGCGCGGCATTGCTGGACTCACACGGTCTCAACGGCGTGCTCTTCACCGGTTCCGCACACACGGGCGCTCTGATCCATAAGAAGTTCGCCGGCCGCCCCGACGTGATCTTGGCGCTTGAACTCGGCGGCAACAATCCGCTGATCGTCTGGCCGCCGGTCGACGCCAAGGCTGCCGTGAATCTCATTGTGCATTCGGCGTTCGCGACCAGCGGTCAGCGCTGCTCGTGCGCGCGGCGCTTGATTGTCCCCCAAGGCGCGGAAGGCGATGCGATCATCGCCGCGCTCGCCGCGCTTACGCCGCAGATCAGCGTCGGCCCGGCCACGCAGACGCCTGAACCCTTTCTCGGCCCGCTCGTCAACGCGCATGCCGCCGAACGCGCGGTGAAATTCGAGCAGGGCCTCCTCGCCATGGG
>JADLHI010000117.1 GCA_020848895.1 Hyphomonadaceae bacterium | reverse complement strand
ATGGAATTCCTGCGCCAGGGCACGGTTGCGGAACGACTCCGCGCCCGCGCCGGCTAGCCGAATTTACCACTCGTAAATCAATGTGAAGCGTCCAGCCGTCCTAGTGACGGCTGGCGCGAATTCAGCGATTCTGCGCGCAATGATTCGACCGCGCGTAAACCTGCGCGGCTTCGCGCCAAAGCAACCGCCCAAGCCCGCGCGACGCCTGCCGAAACTCACGCACCGGACCGTTGCGTTCGCCTTTGTTGGCGTGCTGGCGGTTGGCGCGCTCGTCGCCGTGCAGGTGTTCGGCGATCCGAGCGCAGCGGGCCCGCGCCGCGTGGTTTCGCTGCAGCCTTCCACCGCCGAGGCGAACGCCCCACGCGTCTCCTTCACGGACGCCGCAGAAGAAGGCGCCGAGATGCAGACGTTCGGCATCGACGAACTGCCGCAGACTGGCGAGTACGGCGAAATCGATTCCAACGGCGAACTGCGCGTCTCGGTTGTCGAATCGCAGGCCGCGCCAAACGCCAGCCGCCCGCAATCGCCGCCGCTGCCGCGCGCCCCGCTTGCTGGCTTGTTCGAGAACGGCCCCAACGGTCCGCTGCCAATCGTCGCCGCCAACGGCCGCACGCCTGCGCAGGCGTACGCGCGCCCGTTCACGCCGCAGCAAGGCCGGCCAAAGCTCGCGATCGTCATCGGCGGGCTTGGATTCAACGCCACCGCAACGACGCAGGCCATCGATGAGCTGCCGGCTGAGATCACGCTCTCGTTCGTGCCTTACACGCAGAACCTGCAATCGTGGATCGACCGCGCCCGCGCACGCGGCCACGAAGTCATGCTCGAACTGCCCATGGAGCCGTTCGATCCGGACGCCGACGACACCGGCCCGCAAACGCTGCTCGCATCGGCGAACGCGCAACAAAACGTCTCGCGTCTTGAGCAATTGCTCTCGCGCGGCACCGGCTATTTCGGCGTCACCAATTACCAAGGCGCGCGCTTCGCCACCTCGGCGCAGGCCTCGGCGCCGATCGCGCAAGCGTTGCGCCGGCGCGGACTCGTTTTCATCTCGTCCGGCATTGGACAGCGCACGGCGCTCAGTGTTGAGGCGCAGCGTGCGCAGCTGCCGAACACAGCCGCCGACCGCATCATCGATGCGCGGCGTGAAGCGGACGCCATCGACGATCAGCTGCTGAATTTGGAAGCCCTCGCGCTGCAGAATCAGAGCGCGATTGGCGCGGGCTTTGCGTATCCTGTGACCATGGAGCAAGTCGGCCGCTGGGCGCGCGATGTGGAATCGCGCGGATATCAATTGGCGCCAGCCTCGGCCGTGCTCAATGCACGCGCCGCGCGCCGATGAACACAACACCGGATCCCAAGCTTTACCGCCCAAACGTCGGCCTCGCACTGTTCCACAAGAACGGGCTGGTTTTTCTCGGCAAGCGTGTCGCCACCGAAGGCCCCTATCAGTGGCAGATGCCGCAAGGCGGCGTCGACCGCGGCGAGAAGGTCGAAGACGCGGCCTACCGCGAACTTGAAGAAGAGATTGGCGTAAGGTCAGCACATGTCGATCTGCTCGAAGAAACGGCAGATTGGCTGCATTACGATTTCCCCATCGACGTGCGCACAAAAATGAAGCCGCGCGGACGCTATTTGGGGCAGCGTCAAAAATGGTTCGCGTTTCGGTTCAAGGGACGTGACTCAGATATTAGACTGGATACGCATACCCCGGAGTTTGTAGATTGGCGCTGGGCCGCACTCGATAGCGCGCCCGGTCTGGTCATACCGTTCAAGCGCCCCGTGTACGAAGAAGTGGCGCGCCGGTTCAAGAAACACACCGTGGGGGCTTCGAAGTGATTGTCTGCCTGATGGGCGCTGCAGAAGCGTTCGCGCCGTGAAGCGCGCTGGAGTCGTAACGCCCGTGGTGTTCGTGCACGGCGCGTTTTGCGGCGGCTGGGCGTTCGACGGGTTTCGTGAACCGTTCGAAGCCGCCGGCTTCGAAACGCACGCGCCAAACCTGCCGCATCACGAACGCGGCGCCGATCTCGAACAGCTCGCGCAAACCGGCCTCAAGGATTACGCCAAAGCGATCGCGCACTACGCGCGTGAGTTGCGCGCGCCACCTGTGCTGGTCGGGCACTCGCTTGGCGGTCTCGTCTCGCAGCTCGTTGCGACGCACATGCCGGTCGCGGGCCTCGTGCTGCTCGCGCCAAGCGCGCCATGGGGCGTGCCGCCGACAACGCTTGACGAGCACAGCAACCAATTTGGCCTCGCACTGCTTGGCGACTATTGGCGCCGCCCGGTGCCACCGGATTATCGCGTCGCGCGGGCGACGACCTTGGATCGTCTTTCGCGTGAGGATGCGCGGCGCGCGTTCGCGCGCTTTGTGCCCGAGAGCGGCCGCGTCATTCGAGAGACCGTGCAGTGGTTCATGGATCACTCGATGGCGAGCCAGGCGCCGGTCTATCGTATCAGCGCGCCCGTGCTCGGCCTCGCCGGCGGCAAAGACCGCGTAAACTCGTCGAGCACGGTCCGCCGCGTCATCGGCCGCTTCCCCGGCGACCAAGCGCACTTCCATGAGTTTCCGGAGATGAGCCACTGGCTGATCGGTGAGCCGGAAGCCAAGGATGTCGCCGCGCTCACGCTGCAATGGCTCGACGCACGCGGCATCGGCCCAAAACCAGTGAAGCCGAAACGTAAGCAGCTCTCGCTGTTCGGCTGGGGCGAAGCCGCAGGCGCTTAGGCTGCGCCGCGCAGCGTGATCAGCACGATCTCGGGCGGATTGAGGAAACGCACGGGGACCATGCTCGTGCCGATGCCGGCCGTCACATACATCTGCTCGCCGCGCTCTCGGATCAGACCGCACGCGAAGCGATCATTGACGAGCGGCACGATCGGCCGCCCGATCAGCGGAATGGTCACCTGCCCGCAATGGCCGTGCCCCGCCAACATCAGCGCCGGACCGTGTGGCATGTCGACAAATGGATCGGGAGAATGGCTGATGATTATGGTGTTCGCGCCCGCCGGCGCGCCATCGAGTGCGGCCGCGAAATTCGGGTCGCCCGTTGTGAAATCGGCGAGCCCGGCGATCACCAACGGTTCGCCGCCGGTGCGCCGAATGACGATGTGGCGATTCCACAGCGCCGCGACCCCCGCATCCTGCAGCGCCGCAGTGACGTCCGTACGATCGTACCAAACATCGTGATTGCCGATGACCGAGACAACGCCGTAGCGCGTCTGCAACGCCGCGAAAGTTGCGATGCCGCCGGTGATTTCTTGGTTCTCAGCCGGCGTGCGTTCGAACGGATGGTGATGGCCGTTCACGTAATCGCCAAGCAGCACAACCAGTTCGGGCCGAAGCGCATTCACGCGCCGCACGATACGCCCCATGCGGGCTGCATTTACGTGCGGCCCGCCGACATGCGTGTCACTCAGCACTGCTATGGTCAGCGGCGCGCCGCGCCATTGCTCGCTCACGACCTCGACGCGGCGCACCACCAGCATCTGTGGCTCGATGAACCAGGCATAGATGTTGAGCCAATACGCCGCCTCGAACAGTGCGATGCCCGCAAACAGCGCCCACCGCGTGCGTACGCTAAGCTTGCCCCAACGCCGAAACAGCCACACGCACGCGAGCACAACCACAGGCAGGCCAACGATCGCGCCGATGGTGGCGGGGAGCATTTGCGGGTGAAAGAAATCCGGCATCGGCGATCACACTAGCGCCGATCGCCGATCGCCGTCAGCGGGCCATCGCCGCTTTGATGATTTCCAGGCGCGAGAGCGCACGCTGCGCGGCGTCCTTCTTCGCATCGGTGTTAGCGTCGCGCAGGTCTTCTTGCGCGTTCTTCAGATCCTGTTCGAGCTGAGCCGGCGCAATGTCCGCCAGATCGATCGCCTCTTCCGCCAGCACCGTCAGACCTTCCGGTGTAACGTCGGCAAAACCACCATTGACGAAGATGCGCCGCTCGGCGCCGTCGTTGATCACGCGCAGCGCCCCCGGCTTGATCACGCTCATCACCGGCGCGTGGTTCGGCGACACACCGAACTCACCCTCGGAGCCCGGCACCACGACATGATCGACGTCGCCATTGAACAATTCGCGCTCCGGCGAGACCAGAGCGAAGCTGAGTTTGTCGGTCATATTAGTTCTGTCTCGCCATTGCGGTGACGCGGATCATGAAATTCTGCTTGTCGGTGCGGCCCGCAGGATAGATCGCATCGACGATCGCGAGCTGTGAATTCGGAAGGCGAATGTCGTAGGTCCGCAGACGAAGGCCCGGCTCCGTCGCGTGCTCTTCATCCTTAGCGCGCTTTGCTTCGGGAAACTTGCGCTTGATCGCGGCGTCGAGCGCATCAATGCCCTTGGCGTAGTCGCCGCCAGCGTACCAGATCGTGGTGAAGGCGCCGTCGGTGTGGAAGAACACGCCGCTATCGCCGACCTCGTAGAACAGCGTCTCGCCGACGGCGGACATGCCAAGATCCGCCTTCTCTTGCGGACCGAGCAGACGCGGCCTCAAACCCAACTCACCTTTCACCGTGCCGCCAATCGCGGATACGGCGCCATCGATGGCGAGCTTCGCGGCGACTTCGCTGTGCTTCATAGCGTGCGTCCTCAGTTCCTGCGAACTTGCGCGCCGACGCGAACCACGAAACGCTCCCGCGCCGCGCCGCGCTCGGCATATTCGACGACCACGTGCGCCAACCGGCCCCCGCCCAGATCAACTTCATAGCTGCGCACGCGCTGGCGCGTCTCGGGCGAGGCTTCGTCCTTCAGGCGCTTGGCGCGTTGCGACTTCAACATCGACTCGAATTCGTCGAGGCCGCGATCAAAATCGCCACCGACGAACCAGATCGTCGCCACGCTGCCGCTGAGATCGATGAACACGCCGACCGGGCCCAGCGGATACATCATGGTTTGACCGCCGCCGGAGAGGCCGACGCTCGACCGTTCAAGCTCGGTCACTTCCACCGGCACGATCGACGGCAGCGCGTGCGGACGCCCAGCAATATGCGCCAGCGAGCCCTCAACGAGCTGCACCGCGAGTTTGCTGGGCGTGAGCTGCGCGACGCCCGTCATCAGGCCGCCTCAGCCGCGAGACGCTGGGCCTTAGCCACCGCCTCTTCGATCGAGCCGACCATGTAGAAGGCCGGTTCCGGCAGGTGGTCGTACTCGCCGTTCACGAGGCCCTTGAAGCCGCGGACCGTATCCTTGACGTCGACGAGCTTGCCTGGCGAGCCGGTGAATGCTTCCGCGACGTGGAAGGGTTGCGACAGGAAGCGCTCGATCTTGCGGGCGCGGGCGACCGTGAGTTTATCGTCTTCCGAGAGTTCATCCATGCCGAGAATGGCGATGATGTCTTGGAGCGATTTGTACTTCTGCAGCGTCTCTTGGACCTGACGCGCGACTTGGTAGTGCTCTTCACCGACAACGTTCGGATCGAGAATTCGCGACGTCGAGTCGAGCGGATCGACCGCCGGATAGATGCCCTTCGCGGCGATGTCGCGCGAGAGCACGGTGGTGGCGTCCAAGTGCGCGAACGACGCGGCCGGCGCGGGGTCGGTCAAGTCGTCGGCCGGAACGTAGATGGCTTGCACCGAGGTGATGGAGCCCTTG
Source organism: Hyphomonadaceae bacterium (assembly GCA_020848895.1). Taxonomy (GTDB): domain Bacteria; phylum Pseudomonadota; class Alphaproteobacteria; order Caulobacterales; family Aquidulcibacteraceae; genus Vitreimonas. The sequence goes on along the minus strand of JADLHI010000117.1, from coordinate 3,475 downwards.
GTGGTCGAGGTGATGCGCTCTTGCATGGCGCCCATTTCAGTCGCCAGCGTCGGCTGATAGCCGACCGCCGAAGGAATACGGCCAAGAAGCGCCGACACTTCCGAGCCGGCTTGCGTGAAGCGGAACACGTTGTCGACGAAGAAGAGAATGTCCTTGCCTTGATCGCGGAAGTGCTCGGCGATCGTCAGACCCGTGAGCGCGATACGGGCGCGGGCGCCCGGCGGTTCGTTCATCTGGCCGAACACCAGCGCGCAACGCGAGCCTTGGCCGCCGCCCTTCACGTTGACGTTCGACTCGATCATTTCGTGATAGAGGTCGTTGCCTTCGCGCGTACGCTCGCCGACGCCGGCGAACACGGAGTAGCCGCCATAGGCCTTGGCGATGTTGTTGATCAGCTCTTGGATGAGCACCGTCTTGCCGACGCCGGCGCCGCCGAAGAGGCCGATCTTGCCGCCCTTCGCATACGGGCAAAGAAGATCGACGACCTTGATGCCGGTGGCGAGAATTTCCGGGACCGGCTTTTGATCGACGAAGGCCGGGGCCGGCTGGTGAATGGCGCGCTTGGCGGTCGTCTTCACCGGGCCGGCTTCGTCGACGGGCTCGCCGATGACGTTCAGAATGCGGCCCAGCGTTTCTTCACCGACCGGCACCGAGATCGGCGCGCCTGTGTCGATGACTTCTTGGCCGCGGACGAGACCGTCCGTTGCGTCCATGGCGATGGTGCGGACGCTCGATTCACCGAGGTGGGTCGCGACTTCGAGCACCAGGCGGCGGCCGCCGTTGGTGGTTTCGAGCGCGTTGTAGATATCTGGCAGCGCGCCATCGAACTCGACGTCGACGACGGCGCCGATCACCTGCGCCACGCGGCCTTTTCCTTGCTGTGCCATCTCTTCTCTTCCTCGTCACATTCTCAAGCCGCGTGGGCGGCTAATTCATCAACCGTGCGGCAATCACGCCTGCCGCCACCGCGAGAAACGGCGCCAGGATCAGTGCGATCCGGGCGATGCGTCCCTTCATCCTTCCACCGCCAGCTCGACTGGGATGTTGTTACGTGTCGCCTTCGAGTACGGGCACATTTGGTGCGCCGCTTCGATCAGCTCTTGCACTTGCGCGCGCTCAAGGCCCGGCACGGCGAGAGTCAGCTTCGCGCTCAAGCCCAAGCCACCCTCTTCGCGGCCGATGCCGACTTCGCAGGTGACGACAGCTTTCGAGGCGTCGAGCTTCTTTTGGCTGGCGATAAAGAGCACCGCGCCATTGAAGCAATTGGCCCAACCGAGCGCGAACAGCTGCTCAGGATTTGTGCCTTCGCCAGAACCGCCGAGACCTTTTGAGTGCTCGGTGTGAATCCAAAGGCCGCCCTCTTCGAGCGCGATCTTGCCGCCGTTGCGGCCGCCCTTGGAGATCGCTTTGGTTTTGTAGAGCGCATCCGCCATCAGAGCGCCTCCGCACCGGAGATGATTTCGATCAGCTCCTTGGTGATGTTGGCTTGGCGCTGACGGTTGTAGCGGATCGATAGCTTACGAATTAGATCGCCGGCGTTGCGCGTAGCGTTATCCATGGCGCTCATCTGCGCGCCATAGAAGCCGGCTTGGTTCTCAAGCAGCGCCTGCAGGAGTTGGCCATTCAGATATTGCGGCAGCAACGCTTCGAGGATTTCCTCTTCGCTCGGCTCGTACTCGTAAACCGCGCCCTTCAAATCCGGCGGCTTCACGCCTTCCGGTGCGCGCGCGGGGATGAGCTGCAGCGCCGTCGGCACTTGGCTGATCACCGACTTAAATTGCGAGAAGAACAACGTCGCCACATCGAACTCGCCCGCGTGGAAGAGTTCGAGCAGGGCTTCGCTGACCACGTGCGCGGCGTCGGCGCCAATGTTTCGGTGGGCCGAGAGATCGACGTACTTCACGATCTTCTCGCCGTGCAAGCGGCGGAGCTGATCGCGGCCCTTCTTGCCGACGGCGAGGATTTTCACCGTCTTGCCGGCGCGGACCAGCTCATCGATCTTTGTACGCGCTTCGCGAACGATCTGGGTGTTGAAGCCGCCGCAGAGACCGCGCTCGCTCGTCATCACGACCAGCAGGTGCACTTGGTCCTTGCCGTTGCCGCGCAGCAGCAGCGGCGCGCTCTCGCCAGACACCGCCGCCGCGAGGTTGGCGATCACGCGCGCCATTCGCGATGCGTAAGGCCGCGCCGCTTCGGCTTGGCTCTGCGCCCGCTTCAGTTTCGCGGCCGCCACCATCTGCATCGCCTTGGTGATCTTCTGCGTGGATTTCACGCTGGCGATGCGATTGCGGAACTCTTTTAAGCTCGGCATCTCGGCCCCTTAGGCGAACGTCGCGGTGAACTCTTCGAGGGCGGCTTTGATCTTATCTTCGATGCCGTCCTTGCCGATGTCCTTCTTGTCGACGATCGCCTTCAAGAGGTCCGCCTTCTTGGCGCGGAGCCAAGCCACAAGCTCGCGCTCGTAGCGGCCGACATTGGCGACATCGACCTTATCGAGATAGCCGCGCGTGCCGGCGTAGATCAGCACGACTTGCTCTTCGACCGGCACCGGCGAGAATTGCGGTTGCTTCAGCAATTCCGTGAGGCGCGCGCCGCGGGCCAGCAAACGTTGCGTGGCGGCGTCGAGGTCCGAACCGAACTTCGCGAAGGCCGCCATTTCGCGGTATTGCGCGAGCTCGCCCTTCAGCGGCCCGGCGACTTGCTTCATCGCCTTGATCTGAGCGTTGCCGCCGACGCGCGACACCGAGATGCCGACGTTGAGCGCCGGACGGATGCCTTGGAAGAACAAGTCGGTTTCCAAGAAGATCTGGCCGTCGGTGATCGAGATCACGTTCGTCGGAATGTAGGCCGAAACGTCGTTGGCTTGGGTTTCGATGATCGGCAGCGCCGTCAGCGATCCCGACTTGTTGTCTTCGTTCAGCTTCGCCGCGCGTTCGAGCAGACGTGAGTGCAGATAGAAGACGTCGCCCGGATAGGCTTCGCGGCCCGGCGGGCGGCGCAGCAGCAGCGACATCTGGCGATACGCAACGGCCTGCTTCGACAAGTCATCATAGATGATGAGCGCGTGCATGCCGTTGTCACGGAAGTATTCGCCCATGGCGCAGCCCGACATCGGCGCGAGATATTGCAGCGGCGCCGGGTCAGACGCCGTAGCGGCGACGATGATCGAGTAGCCGAGCGCGCCCTTGTCTTCGAGCGTCTTCACGAGTTGCGCGACGGTCGAGCGCTTTTGGCCGACGACGACGTACACGCAGTAGAGCTTCTCGCTCTCCGGCGCGTTCCGGTCATGCGCTTCGCGCTGATAGATCATGGTGTCGAGCGCGACGGCGGTCTTGCCGGTTTGGCGGTCGCCGATGATCAGCTCGCGCTGCCCGCGGCCGACTGGGATCAGCGCGTCGATCGCCTTGATGCCCGTCTGCATCGGCTCGTGCACCGACTTACGCGGAATGATCCCCGGCGCCTTGACGTCGACGGT
>JADLHI010000116.1 GCA_020848895.1 Hyphomonadaceae bacterium | reverse complement strand
TCTCCCGCTTCGGCGTGATGTTCTTCGACGATACCGCCGCCGCCTTCGCCAAAATCCGCGCCGCGCTCAATCCTGGCGGCCGCATCGTTTTCATCTGCTGGCGCACGTTTGCGGAGAACGGCTGGTCGCACGCGCCGCTCGCCGCGCTCCAGCCTATGCTCAAAGCGCCGATCGCGCTGGCCGATCCCAACGCGCCAGGCCCATTCCGATTGCAGGATGCGGAGAAGATCAAAACGCTGCTCACCGCATCCGGTTGGCGCGATGTGTCGATTACGCCGTGGGACGGGGAGGTGCTCGTCGGCGGCGGCGGCGACGCCACCAGCGCCGCGGCTTTCCTGCTCAAGATCGGCCCCTGCGCCCGCGCCATCGCCGATCAACAGCTCGATGCCGCACGCGCGCACCAATTGCTGGCCGAATTCCTGCGCAAGCACGAAACGCCACGAGGCGTCGCGCTCGCCGCAGCTTGCTGGGTCGTGCGCGCGGTCGCTTGAGTGTGTGGCGACGCGGCCCCGCAGTATTAACGCCCCCGCAACCCACCTATGCTGCCCGCATTATTGACTTCTCAAGCATTTGCACCGATATGCGGCCCCAGCGACCGTTCCCGGCCATTTTTGAGCCGATGAACGCGGTCCCCACGGAACGCCACCATCGACGTTCGGCTTTGAGCGCTAAATCAGCCCAGCTCGCCGCCTTTCTTCGCCGTCGCATCGTTCCTGATCTGATGAGCCGCACCGCGATCCGCGGGCGGCTGAAAGTATCATTGTGACCACATTCCAAGACCTCGGCGTTAGCGCGCCGATCCTCAAGGCGCTTGACGCCGAGGGCTACACCAAGCCGACTCCGATCCAGATGCAGGCGCTGCCGATCGTGCAGAAAGGCAAAGACCTCATCGGTCTGGCTCAAACTGGCACCGGCAAAACCGCTGCCTTCGCGCTGCCGATCCTCGATCGTCTGCACAAGGACCGCAAATTCCCGGGCGAGAAGTCTTGCCGCACGCTCGTGCTCGCGCCGACGCGCGAACTCGCCGCGCAAATCGGCGAGAGCTTCCGCGCCTATGGCAAATTCCTCGGCCTCAGCACCGCTGTCGTGTTCGGCGGCGCCTCCATGCACAAGCAAAAGCAAGCCATGTTCCGCGGCGTCGACGTTCTCGTCGCCACGCCCGGGCGCCTGCTTGACCACGTCAGCCAACGCAGCGTGCGTCTCGACAAGGTTGAGATCCTTGTCCTCGACGAAGCCGATCACATGCTCGACATGGGCTTCATCCACGACCTGCGCAAAATCGCGACCATCCTGCCGCGCCAGCGCCAGACGCTGTTCTTCTCCGCCACCATGCCGCCGGCGATCGAAGAGCTTGCCGCGCAATTCCTGGATCAGCCGGAAAAGATCGCCGTCACCCCGGTAAGCTCGACCGCCGAGCGCGTTCAGCAAGCCGTCGTTCACGTCGATCAATCGAAGAAGCAGGATCTCCTGCACGCGATGCTTGCCGACAAAGGCATCAAGCGCGCGCTCGTCTTCGCCCGCACCAAGCACGGCGCCGATCGCGTCGTGAAGAAACTTGAGAGCGCCGGCTTCAACGCCGACGCCATCCACGGCAACAAGAGCCAAGGCCAGCGCATCCGCGCGCTCGATGGCTTCAAGAAGGGCGCCACGCGCATTCTCGTCGCCACCGAAGTCGCAGCCCGCGGCATCGACGTCGACGACATCACCCACGTCATCAACTTCGACCTGCCGAACGTGCCCGAACAATACGTCCACCGTATCGGCCGCACCGCGCGGGCAGGGACGGACGGCATCGCCATCTCGTTCTGCGCCCCCGATGAGCGCGCTTACCTGCGCGACATCGAAAAGCTGACCAAGCAGCCAGTGCCGGTGCTCGAAACCGACTTCTCGCTCCGCGCCCCGCGCGCCGACGAAAAGGTCGTCCGCCCGAAAGGCCCGGCCGGCCGCTCGGTGCACCCGGCGCGCAAGCACGCGCCCAAGAAGCATCACGCTTCCGACGCGCACGGCAAAGCCCACGCCAAGCAAGGCCACGCCCCGTCGCGCTCGCGCGATGAAGGCGACCGCCGCGACCGCAAAGGCAATTCTGTCTGGTCCAACAGCGGCGCACCCCCGAAATACCGCAAACAGCGCAAGCCGCCGACCAAGGTCTAACACCGGGGCGCTATGGAGCGCGGGCGAGGACGCCCGCGCTCCATAGGATTGTCCATGGGTTCCGGGTTCAATGCTTACGCATTGCCCCGGAATAACGAACCCTCGCTAGCGCTGCTCTCAACGTCGGCCTAGTCTCCACGCGGGGACAGCTCTGATGGACGACATCTACGTTTGGATCGCTGCAGGCGCGTTGGCGGTTCTGATCCCGCTGGCGATCTACTTCCTGCCCGCCAAGGCGAGAATTCTCATCGACACGCCAACATCCACCGCGCGCGCCGAGTTGCGTCCGCTCTGGGGCGTCGGCGCAGCCCTCATTACCCGCGCGCTGCCGCGCAAGGCCCACGGCACGCCGCTGCCCTCGTTCGGCGACGTTGGCCGCGTCGGCCACGCGCTGATCACGCCCGGCATCGTCGATGTCGCGTACGCGGCCGCCAAAAGCATCGTCGACATGAAGCCGAAGGTCGCCAAACTTGAGTTGCGTCTCAACCTCTCCGACGCCGCGCGCACGCGCGTTGTCCAAACCGCGGTTCAAGCCGCGCTCACCGCCGCGCCTGCCGCCTTCCGTCAAAACGTCATCATCTCACACCTCGAAACGCCAGGCGCCGAGCTCAGCGCGCAATTCGAAGTGATGGCCTCGCCGGCAAAACTCAACGGCATCTATCAACGCCTCAAGAGCGCCCGCGCCACCCAAGAATTCCGCCGCCGCCTCACCAAGAAATCCAAACCGGACAAACGGCTTCCCGAAGTGCAGGTGCGCTAGAGCTACGCCGAAGCGCCATTTATGGACCGCCGGCGCTCTCGCCGGCATGCGGAGGTTCACGTCGCGCCGCTGGAGCACGTGGAGACAAAGATGCCGGCGGGGGCGCCGGCGGTCCAGACAAGCGGGGACACCTGCGCCATCTATCCAACCTCCCACGCCAACAAAATTGCGGAAATCCGCAGCGCGCCGGCTTGCTTGCCTTCGCGTGCGCGCCTAAACCGCGCGCCCCATGCGCAAGGACATGAGCAAGGTGATCGTCGAGCGGCCGCGAACGGGCCGATCCCGCGCGGGTCTGCGCCCGGGCCGCACGCGCACGCTCGTCGATGACGATGGCGAACCGATCAGAGCCAAGGGCGCGCGCGAACCGGCCAAGCGGGCGCAGAAGGACAAAGGCCTCAACGAAACGCTCAATCCGCTGAAACGCTATCTCGCGACGAACATCGGCCGCCCATGGGACAAGGTCTATTCGGAAATCAGCGAACACCTGAAGCCGACCTCCACCGTCCAACAGCACGTGCGCGATCATTTGCAAGATTTTGTCGCCATCAAAACCCGCATGAAAGCCGGGAAGGTCATGGTCGCCTCACGTTTCGGCGGTGAGCGCGCGCTCGAGGATCATCACAGCCTCTATTACGTGCACCCGCGCACCGGTCTGCTGCGCAAGAACGAACACTACCAACGCTGGGGCGCGAAATGGCGCGCGGCGCGGCTCAAAGCCGAAGCTGAACTCGCCCAGCGCATGCGTGTGATCGATGAAAAAACCCAGCTCCATCTCTTCGACGACGCCTGGTGGGAAGTGAAGCTCGCGAAGATTCCGCCCGCCGCGCCCTATACCGACGTGGTCCGCCGCGCGAAGCTCTCAACGCTGAACGGCGAAAAACTCTACGGCCGCCCCGGCGTTTACGCCCGCGACAAACGCCAGCTCTCGAAGGCGGAGATCAAGCGTCTGAAGCTGCGCTAAAGCAATATGGACCGCCGGCGCCCTCGCCGGCGCTCCATAACCCTGCGCTAAGCAGCACGATCGCGCCTCGCGCCCTTGCGCCCCCAGTCGCCAATCCCTAATCCCCAATCCCGCATGCATGATCGTTTGATAGATTTTGACCGCGTCCTCAACTTCCGCGATTTCGGCGGTTGGGACACTGCCGACGGCGCCAAAGTGGCGCGCGGCAAGCTCTACCGCTCCGCCGCCTTCAACGATGCCTCGGAGGCCGACATCACGCGTCTCAACGACATGGCGGTGCGTTTCCTCGTCGATCTGCGCCGTCCCGAAGAGCGGCGCTTCGAGCCGAACAAATGGCCCGGTGAAAGCTGCCGCGTGTTCGTCAACGACGAAGGCGCTGAAGGCGTCGCGCTGCCGCCGCATCTGGTCGCGCTGCTGCAAAG
>JADLHI010000115.1 GCA_020848895.1 Hyphomonadaceae bacterium | reverse complement strand
TGCCACCGTCCTTCTGCACCGCGCCGCGCTCGGCGGCCTCGGCCGCCGCCACCGACAACAAGCCGGCCGTCAACACGCGCGCCGCGCCAAGAGCCGGAGTAACGCTCGCCGCAGCCGCGGCCTTCTCAACGCGTTTGCTGAAAAACGTCGTGGCGAAGACCTTGTCCCAACAACCGAGCGCCGTCTCGCGCGTGCAATTGTAATCGAAGAGCGGCTTCAGCGTGGCCAACGCGTCGTCCAACTTTTCCTTCAGCTTGCGCGCGCGCGCATCGTCAGTCCCCTTGGTGATATCGTCATTACCGGGGATCGGATGCTTCACGACGAGATCGTATTCGAGCCGATCGCGGATCGCCTTCATGGTCTCATAGAGCGCCACATCTTCACGATCGGCATTGGCCCAGTACTTCTCCGTCACCAACTTGGTGATGCCGAAGCCGTTCAAAATGCCCGTCCAGGATGAGCGGCTCTTCACGTAGAACTTGATGTAACGCACGACGCGTCGCATCTGACCTTCGCTCGTGTCATAATCCGGGCTGCGGTCCTTGTTCTTGTCGTTGAACCAGCCGGTCACGTCACGCGCATCCGACTTTTTCCAGTCGCTGCTCGCCAGTTCGTAGAGATGGGTCTCTTTGCCGAACGCATCGGTCTCGATCGTCACGCGATAGACCGGCACGTCGACGTGATAGCCTTCCTTGTAGTAGATGCGCACGCAATTCTTGCGCACCTCCGGCGCCTTAGCGAAGCTGCCGTCGTCGACGGCGTCGCGCACCATCTGACGCGCGGCGAGCGCGGTCTTATCGGCGCCTTGCGCGCCCTTGAGATCAGCGTGCAGAAAATAGACGCCATCATCGATGTCGTGGTCGCCATCCGGCAATTGCACCATAGTCCACATCGCGTAACTGCCCTGCGACGCGTGATCCCACGGCGCCGAGAGCGAGGCTTCGGCCAGCCCCTCCTTGAGACGCTTGCGATTGGCGTTGCGCCGGTCACGCATGTTGTCGCGCTCGTCTTTCGGGAGCGCGACATTGGCCTTGTGGAAGGCCAGAAGGTCATCAGAACAATCGAACATTACCTACTCCTATGATGTGATGTGCATTTCGGCTGCACGGGCCGGATTTGAGAAAACAGGGGCGGCATCGAAGGCGCCGCAGACGAGTTTCGCGATGACGCTCGTCGCGTCCGCGCAGAGCGCGTTCAGCATGTCGGCATCGGCGAGCGCTTGAGCGATCAGCGCATCCATCGCTTCATCGCGGGCGTCGTCGAGGTCGAGATAACGGACCAGCGCGGCCGGCACCTTGTCAGCAGGGAAACGAACGATCTCACAGGGCCGGTCGAGGCGGCCCTTCAACATTCGCGCGATATTGTCGAACGCGAACTCTTGCGCGTCGATCGACAGCGTCGCCGCGTCGGCGCCAAAACGCCAGTCCATCAGGTTGCGGTGACGTTGGGCGTCTGCCACCTGTTCGCCAGCGGGACGCGGACAGCTCCCCATGCAAAGGATTTCGATCGGACGACCAGGCTCACTCGCGCGCAGCGCCTCCGTCAGCGCGATCAGCACCGGGTTGTTGCCCCAAAGCCCGCCGTCGGCGAAATAATTGACGCTGTTGGCCGTTCCGTCTGTGCGCGGCACGCGCGCGAGCGAGCGGAAGATCGGTGCCGCGCTCGACGCCAAGCAGACGTCGACAAGCGTGGTGTTGTTATCGCGATTGTTGGTCTCGTCCGCGAGATGCGGCGTCTTAAAGACCCAGGAACGGTGCTGCGACATCTCCACGGCCGGCACGGCCATCGCAATGCCGCGCTCGTCGAATACGTGGCCGAGCGTCATGTCCCCAAAGGCCTCAGTGAGCGCCGCTTTCAGCGCCTGCTCGCCCTGTTCGAGCGCCTCCCGGCGTTCCGCGAGGTCGCCTGGCAGGTCCCACCACTGGCTCGGCACGCGCCGGCGAAAGATCGCACGGCCATGTGCGCGGTAAAGGTGGGCTACGCGGTCGAGGCCGATGCCGGCGGCCAGGGCGGCGCCGACAATGGCGCCGGTGCTGGCGCCGACGATGAGGTCGAAGGCCTTGCCGATATCGAGCTGGTCGCCGCCGCGGCGCAACGCAAACGCGCGCCCCGCCGCGCCCAGATAGGACGCAGTGTAGATGCCGCGCATGCCGCCTCCATCGAGGCTGAGCACCCTGTAGGGCTGGGTCCACCCCATTCGCTTACCTTACCAAGCCCGCCTTCCGGGCCATCCTCAGCATAAGTATGCGCATACTTTTTTTACACAAGGGGTGCTCTACTTGTTTTTATGGGTGCGTTAAGCTTTGCGCAGCGGGCGGTGGGGACGGCCCGTCAGGGATGGGACATGGGCGACATTGGCCGCGCACCGCGCGACGGGAACGACGGGGCCTTTGGCGGACTGCCATGGAGCGTCCGTCAGCGGCTGGATTTTATCGAATTTCGCCTATTCTGGGACGGACGCGTCAATCGTTCTGATCTGAGAGATCGCTTCAAGATATCGACGCCGCAGGCAACGACAGACTTCGCACGCTACGCAGAACTAGCGCCTGGGAATATTCGATACGACGGCGTTGAACGGACCTACGTTCCCACTGAGAGCTTCGAACTTCACTTCTATCGGTTGTCACCTGAGCGATTGCTTCTTCAGTACCAAGCGCTGGTCGAGAACCTGATCAAAAAGGTCGACACTTTTATTGGCTTCAAGCCCGACCTCGGCATCGTTCCCTCGCTTAATCGCAACGTCAACGCCGGTTGCTTAAAGCGCATTTTGAATGCCATTGAAGCGAAAAATGCGCTGGAAATTCGCTACCAGTCGCTCTCGTCTCCTGAGCCGGCGATGCGGTGGATCACCCCCTATGCGCTCGCTTACGACGGTTTCCGTTGGCACGCGCGCGCGTGGTGCGCGCATCGTCAAGCATTTCGAGATTTTGTGTTGGCGCGCATTCTCGATATTGGGGAGTCGCGCCCAGCCCGCGTAGATCCGACCTACGACACAGAGTGGAATACAGAATTCACTTTGCGGATTGCACCGCATCCAAAGCTGCCGCCCAGCCACCGCGCCGCCATTGCTCTAGACTATGGGATGCAAGGTGGAGTCGTTGAGTTCAAGACCACGATCTATCTCGCCTGGTATCTGACGCGCCGCTTGCTCCTGGACTTGGATACCGACGACCTCCCTCCGGAAAGACTGCAGCTGCAACTCCTCAACAGGGACGAGCTCATCGCCGCCCAAGTAGAGGCGCGCGGACGGTCTGCGGCGCATACGGCGATCGCGGAACAAGCGTAATCCGATCAGCCCAGCCTGATTATCGCCGCATGTATTGATCAGGTATATCTGATTACTTAAGTTGACTTTGATTAGATTTATCTTATTGACATGGATGCACGCAATAAGGTATACCTTATTGCCATGGTAACTCCACGTGACCAGCTTGATAAACGGTTTGCGGAGCTCCGTCCGTTCTTGGCCCGGGCAGCACGCCCAGCCCGCGGATGGGTACGCGCCATTCGCGAAGCGCTCGGCATGACCACGGCCCAGATGGCCGCCCGTATGGGTGTGACGCAGCCTCGTGTGGTCGAACTGGAAAAGTCAGAACCTACCGGCGCGGTTACATTGCAGAGTCTTGAGCGTGCTGCGGAGGCGCTGGGATGCCAGCTCGTTTACGTCCTGGTGCCGAGGCAGCCGCTCACGCAAACCGTGCGCGCGCGCGCCATTCGAGCGGCAGAAAAACAATTCGCCGCCATCGAACAAACGATGCGCCTGGAGGACCAGGCCGTGGATCCGAAGAAGCGGATAGCCGCCCGTGAGCGTTTGATAACGGAGCTGATGCAAAAGCCGGCCCGTCTCTGGGACAGCCGATGAGTGACCTGTTCAACGAACCAAACGACGCCACGCCGCTCACACCCGAAGAACGTGATGGTTTGATCCCTTCGCATGTGGCGCTGCGCGGTGAACTCAATGAACTGGAACAACAGAACATCCTCGCCGCAAGCGTTTGGGCCTTCGGCCGCAAGCGCGACCCGTTCTCGGAGGCGTTTGCATTGGGGCTGCACAAGCGGATGTTCGACCAGGTTTGGCGATGGGCCGGTCAGTTTCGCACCAGCGACAAGAACATTGGGGTAGACCACCGAACGGCCCAGGTCCGCCTGCGTCAAGCGCTTGATGACGCGCGCTACTGGGTGGATCACAACACCTACTCGCATGATGAGATTGCTGTCCGCTTCCACCATGCACTGGTGTTCATTCATCCCTTTCCAAATGGGAACGGCCGCTGGTCGCGGTTGATGGCGGACCTTCTCATCGCCTCACTTGGCGGCAAACGGTTCAGTTGGGGCGGCGCTCAAACGCTGCGGTCAGCCGACGAAACACGCCGCGCCTACATCGCGGCGCTTCGCGCGGCCGACAATCACGACTTTGCGCCTCTGATCGCGTTCGCGCGATCGTGACCGCGCCTCACGCGACCAGATAAGCGTCGCGCAAGTCGGGGTGCGGATTGAAACGCGATACCGTCACGTAAATCCGCCCAGCCTGCTTTGGCAGTGCGCCAATCCGCTCCACTGCTGCATTGATGCGATCACAACGCGCCGCGTCCAAATAGAACCTGTTCTCATCGAGAAAATGCAGTGGCTTCAAATATTCATCGAGGCCCGCCGCTTCCAGTTGCACAATGGCGTTCTCGAGCGCCGCCGTCGAGACGCGCGGACGCAGCAGCGGCTCAATGTTCGCGGTCAGATCGTCGGACAAAATGAACGCCATGCGCGCCGCAACTTCGGTGCGAACGTAGCGGACGGCGGAATTAAACCTCGATCCGCGCGAGGCCGTGCAGGCGTCGTTGGCTTCGCCGTCGAGAATAACACCAATGGCGTGACAACGTCCCATCGGATCAATCAAGAGTGCGCCGTCCATCCGCCGCGCGCGGTCGAGAAGATCAGCATTGGCGGGCGCCGGCTCAATACGCATCCCTTGCCGCGCCAAGCGCGCCGCTTCGGCCTCGGCATCATCGGCGATGATCGCAAGCGCGCCGCCAGGGATTTCGATCAACGCGTTCCAGATCGCCCAAAGACCATCGAGGTCAAAAGGCGCGCCCGCGAAGACGCGCGAAACATTGTCGTCGAACCGAGCGCGATCCACGGGCTCGCCGGGGAGCTGCGCGCGCCCTAAACGCACACGAAGGATTTCTTTGTCCCCCATGTGCAGGTCCCACCCCTGCTCGGTGAAGCTTACCACAAATGGAGCATCGTCGGCGTCAATCGTCTCGACGCGCCCGACGCCGAGCGCGTGTTCGCAATCGGATAAGAGCGCTGCGCCGTCGCTCGCCATTTGCATAAGCTTGCGGCACCACCGGCGCTCCCTCAGGTGAACGGGAGACGCAAGCCGTGTCACGAACGAAAGGCGGTGACGCTTGGCGTCCGCAAGTACGATGCTTCCCGCGTTCGGGGCGCCCTCATAACGCAATTGCGCCAGATCGTTCAGCGCCGTGAAAAGCTCGCTAAGCGCGGCGTTCTGGCGCACCATGCCCGCAACCTCCCGCATCAGCGCTTGCGCCGCGCGCGTCGCGACCTCTTCGCCGGGGCGAAATTCTTCCAGATGATGGCCTGCGTCTGGGCGCCACAAGGCGATGCTCGCGTCCTTTAAGAGCTGACGCATGCATTCTTCGATGAACGAAAGCCGTCGCTCTTTGTGCTCAAAGCCAATTCGCTCGATCGCCGGATAACGTTGAAAGAGAGAAACAGGCACTTGAACAACGGGCACGACATAATGCCTGTCGACGGGCGTCGGCATCCCGCAAAAGCTCACGACGTCGTTCTCGTCATCGTAGCATTTCAGCCGACGGCGCACTTCGTCTTTGATCGCACTGGTGCGAATCCGTTCCGGCTTTTCCGCGGTCGACTTGGGGTCGTTGGTGTAGAACATATCGTTCGCCGGGTGCTCGGCGATCGCCTTGCTCAAACCCGCGTCGAAATCATCGAACAGCGAGAGCGGCCAGGCGTCGTATTCTGGGTCAATGCAGATCGGGTGTGCGTTGGCGATGCCCGGGCGTCTGACGCCGACCAGCAACGCCTGCGGCTTCCCCGGCGCCTTGATGGCCTCAAACACCTTCTCAGCGGCAAGACCCAGCATGATGCGGAAGTGGCTTTGGTAGCCCCACATGAAGAGGTGGATCGTGTCTTTTGTCATGACCGGTATTTATGCGGTCAGAGCGGGCTCGCCAAACCCCGTTGAAAGCGCCACGCCATTCCACCGCCGAGTTGATAGAGCGCGTCAACGCCCGCCACATGCGACATCAACAGACAGCTGTTGAACGCCGATCCCTTATTCGCCAGCGTTGCTACCGGCGTCGGCGGTGGAAACAGGCGGTAGGACCACCCGCTCGCTTGATACGCCGCCCCAACCGTGCTGCGGCCGAACATCAACACACCGTCTTCCACCGTTGGATTGACCGCTTTGGCTTTGGAGAATTCCAGCGCCAAGTCGTTCAGCAGCCATTGCAGATTCGGAACGGGATCGCGCGGCATGGGCTCGCAAAAAGATGGCGTGGCGCCAGTATAGAGGCAGACGATCACATGCGCGCCGGCCAACTCACGCGCTGCGCCTTTTACGAGGCGGTCGCAATCGCCTAGGGTCACGCGATTAGATCCAATGCTGCTGTCATTTCCCTTCCGCATCCTTCTACAGGCGCTCGTCGCGGCGACGATCCTTTTTGTGGTGGGCGTGGGTTGGTTCGCCCCAGCCGATGGCGTCATCGGCGCACAGCTCACCGCGTTGCGCTGGGCGCCAATCGTCCCGGTCGTATTCCTGTTCGTTCTCTACTGGGCCTGGCGGCTGATCGAGCCCCTGCAGGCAATGACCTTCCCCTATCTTGGCGGCGAATGGAACGGCGTTCTGCGCTATGAAACCCACGATGGCCGGAACGGCGAAAGGTTGGCGCGATTGATCGTCCGCCACGGCTTCTTCACCCTGCATATGCGGCTCTTAACAGAGGAATCCAGTTCGCGGACGCTCGCCATCTCCACCGCGCGCGATCCAGCGTTTGGCGACTTCCGTCTCTATTATGTGTTCGAGGTGACGCGCATCGCCGGCGTCGGCGCTGACAAGGTCTATCGCGGCACGGCCGTCGTCCAAATCGACTTGAAAAAGGCGACGCTCAGCGGCGATTACTTCACCGAGCACAAGAGCACAGGCCAAATCATGTTCGCGCGTAAAGCTTGAGTCCTCGATCGGCGTCAGGCGTCCTAAAGCGTCAAGCCGCGAAGTTTCGTGGCAAGCTCGGGCCCCTGACCCAAGGCGGTCGAAACGTGGGCGATCAGCTCAATGCACGAACCGACAGCCCACCGCGTGCTTGCGTGCGTCGCCCACACGAATGGGAAAAGTGGTTCGCTTGCTGGATAGAACGCCGAGCGGGCGAGCGCGCTCGCGAGCTTCCGTTCCAGTTTCTCTTGGCCGTCACGCGCATTCGACCATTCTGGCTTGAAGTGAATGAGTGCGTTTCTCAATTCAAACACCGCGGCAACGTCTTGATATGGCGCAGCGCCCGCATCCATGGGCGCAAGCCCTTTGAGCTGAAAGGCAAACCGAAACTTCTCCAAAGGTGAGAGCTGACGCTCCGCCCACTTCTCCCACATCCCCTCCAGCAGCTGCTTGTCAAAATGCGCGAAGATCAATGCGCGGTCAGCGAAGATCTGGTTGGCGTAGGCTTCAACGCCAGCGGCGGCCATGATGATACAGGGCGAGGCATGCGCATAAATGTCGTCAAAAAACGATCCAAGCCGCTTGCCCTGATGAGCCGCCTCCATTTCTCCAACCATGCGCGAGAAGAGCGCCGCCGCGTAGGCGTGCTGCCAAATCAGCTGCGCGCGTTGAATGAGGGTCGGCGCGAATATTTCGGCCTTGCTGTCCAGGAACGGCGCTTGGAGGATTTGGTCGGGGGGGTTTTTCTCGGTCATATCCAAGCCTAGCGGCGCCACATACGGCGCGCGAGGGCGGGCGCGACCGCATCAGCCAAATTTTGCTTCATACTGCGCCACTCCGAACCTGTGATTCGGAAGGACCAAGACGATGAGACCGCCAATCCAAACGTGGAACGGAGAGGAACGGCTGGAACGCGCCGGCGCGCCGCTAGAGCAGCTTATCGCGAACGATGTCGAACGCCTGCGCGCCGCACGCCCCCTCAAAGAGTTCGCGCGCATCGTAAGCCGCATGGAGCGACGCTTGCCTTACGAGGTGCTGATGGCGGGCAACCGCGGCAAGCCGTGGCGTGAGGCCTGGATCGCCCTCAATTTTGGCGTCGCCAGATCGGCAACCCACCTGCAACTCGCTGCCGCCGGCCTGCCCGGCGAAGATTTCTACATGAAGCGTGCAGATGAGGCGTGGTACGCGTTCGAAGCCACCGAAGCGATGCTGCCAGGCCGCAAACGTGACGAGGAGGTCAAAGCGAATAAGCCAGAGCATGGCCAGGTGATCCACCTCGAGGATTGCGACATTCGCCGGGAGAGTGACGGCGCTTTGCCCGCTCTCGTCAGCGCCCTGCAGAAGAAGGCGCGCACGTCGCGCGGAGACCGCCTTGTCGTCTACTGGAATACAGGCTGGCTTATCGGCGCGGCTGACTTCATCGACGGCCTGAAAACTCAGACAGCGCCATTTCGCGGCGCATTCGCCGAGGCGTGGATCATGGGTAAGGCGAGCCTGTTCCGCGTCGCGCCCGATTTCGCCATGGTGCAAGGCCCGCCAACGAGCTTAGGCGCGAAGAGCACGACGCGCGCGCTCGATGAACTCTACGAATAAGCGTTGCACACGCCATGATGAACGCGATGAAGCTGCCCGACACACTACGCTCATTCTTAGCGAAGCGGCGTTCCTTCAAATGGACGGCGGTGAATATCGGCATCGCCATCGTTGTCGTGTGGGGCGCGCTCCTCCTGGGCTTCCACGAAGGACGCATGTGCTACCCGTGGCTTGAGACGTGCCGGGAACAGTTCTTCTCGGAAATCGGCGATGCGGTCTGGCTTCGTTATTGGAGGGATTGGCAGACACTCATCGCCGGATTGATTGCGATCATCGCTGCGTTCATCGGCGGCTTCTACATCAACAAACAAATCCAACAGACCGCGAACCTCGAACGCGACCGCAACGCACGAGAATATGAAGCGGTCCGGGCCATGATGCCGATCTATTTCGACAAGCTGATCGATCACATCATCACGTGCGGCAAGACGCTGAAATCGCTCTACCTCATGAACTTGGTTGGGGCGACGCCGAGGCAAACCGAAGCTCCCCAATTTCCGCCGCTCCCGATGGACGTCGCCACGTTCTTGCAAAGCGTCGTCTTGCGCGCGCCCGCCGACGTGCGTCCGCCCGTCATAGCGATCCTGTCAGAGCTTCAAGTCTTCCATGCGCGGCTAAGCCATCTTGGATCGCGCATCGTCAGACCAAGCGACGCCATGCAGATCGGCGCCAGCGAGTTCGACGAGCAAATCATGCAGGCGGTAGACCTGCATGCGCGCGGCCTGGCGTTCCTCCCCTACGCCCGGAACCTATCCAATGACCTGCCCAACGAGGCGTGCGCGCGCGCGCACTACATGACCGCGCTCGGCATCATGGGCTTCGATCACGCACAGTTTCCCGCGCTGAACGCGAAGGTAGCGCGAAAGGTCGCGGGCGTGGGCGACCCTTAGCGAAAACTCCGCCACGCGGTCGATCGCGATTCCTAGGTGTGCTATACTCGTCTGGTGAAACTACATCTTGGGCAGATCGAGCCCCACGCCCCGCTTTTACGGGCGCCCCCGGAAAGCCAGCTTCTCTATAAGGTGATGAAGGCCGAGCATCTCATCGCCTCGATTGCGAGCGGCTATCTGCACTTCAACCGCGTTGACCGCTACAGCGATTTTCCTGGCGCCGACCCCCATGATGGTGAGCAGCTGCCCGCGGATTTGGCCGCCAATCAGGCGGCGGCGATCGGCTCGGAAAGACACTGGACGCTGGCGGACTATTACGAGCAAGCGCGGGCGCGGACCTATGCCTGCTGCTTCTCACTCGAAAATTCCAAGCACATCTGGGCCGACTACGCCGTGGGCGCCGCGTACGGAAAGGTCTGCGTCGTCTTCGCTTTCGGCAAGCTCAAGCAACGCCTCAACGACACGCTCAGCGCCGGGGCGCGCATGGTGTTGCCTAACCAAGAGACCGCTGACCAGATCTTCTCGGTCAATTACGGCATGATCGACTATGTCGACCGCGCCGTCTTCCGCGCCAACCACGAATTCATGCAGAACCCGATCGTCTACACCTTCCTCAAAGATGCTGAATTCGCGCCCGACCAGGAGCTCCGCATCTCCCTCTCCGCCCTAGGGATCGGCAAGTTCGTACTGCGCGATAGGAGTGAACTACAATTCGGCGACAACCTGCAGCTCGGGTTCGACTTCCGCGGCGCGATAGGCGACGGCACGATCAGCGGAATTCTTGCCGAGCCGGGCGGCGACAACACTTACCTCGTCGCCGAGCTTGCCAAGTTGCATATCGGCGCAGAGGGCACGGCCGTTCCCTCACCCAAGGTTTGAGCGTTCTAGCGCCCGCCTTAAAATTGGCGGCGGAAGCGACGCTGGAGTGTCCGCTATGATGGCGGCCGACTAATCTCCGACTTCCGAAAATGCCCCACTTGAGGCGCCAGCCCTATCCCTAGCCCTGTGATCGACGCCGCCGGCAGGCGCGTCGATTTCTTGATGGGCGCCCCGCGACCCGACGCCTTCCAATCAGCCATCGCGCGCAAGCGTGGGGCAAGGGTCGCGCGTCAGCGCGGCGCGATAGCGCTCGCCCTTGCCGCACGCGAGCACGATGGCATCACCGCCCAAGATCAAGCCCCCGCCCCAAGCTCTTCACTAGCTGATGCTTCGGCGGCTCAGGCGACCGCCCTCGATGCGGCATCGCTTTGAACGCCACCTCATCGCCCGCCTTGATGTCACTGCCGCGTCCAAGCGCGTGCACCAGCACATCGCGCCCGCGCTCCAGGATCGCCGCCTTGCCTGAGAAGAGCTCCTTCACTTCGCGCACGCGCCAAGTGTCGCCCTCGCGGATCAGATCGCGCGCATTCCCACGGACGCGGCTGTCACCCTCGCGCTCCAACTCCGCACGCCGCAGCTCCTCTCGGGCGCCAGCGCGGAAATAGAACTTTCCGCTCGGACTTCGTGTGCCAACGCCATTGGTTTCCAGCACCTGCGCCCGCTGCTCCAGCGCCTCTTTCACTTCCGGACAATCGGGCAATCGCGTCGCCGCCCCGCGCGCCTGGCGATCAAGCTCGCGATCCAATTCCGTTTCCGCCAGCACGCGCACCTGGGCGTCCAACCCATGAAACGACAAACGCTGCACCTCGGCGCGCCTGCCTTCGGGCTCCAATGCTACCCACGAGCCGCGCTGCAGATCAGCGATCTGTTCCATCGACGTGTTGAGCAGCAAACGCCCCTTGTCGGGCGTCTCGATCACCAGCACAGCCCGATCGGGGTTCTCACCGCGCGGACCAAGCTCCATCACCTTGCCGGCGACACGCCCCATACGCGGCTCATAGAGCCGTGCTCGCACCAATTCACGCCGCACATCGAGCGGACGCGCCGCTTCCAGTCGCTCTTTCCAGTCGCGCTCAAACCGCAACACGTTGCGCCGCACTTCCTTGGCCAAGCCAAGCCGCGCCAATTCCTGCGCACGCGCCTTCATGGCGTTGGCGAACGCCGCATTCCGTTCGCGCCCCAGCCTTTGCAGCAACACCTCGCGCTTGTCAGACAATTCCTGCTCAATCGCCCGATCTAATCGGTTGAAGCCCCGTGCCTCAACCTCGCGATCGAGCCGTAGCCGCTCATCCGCGATCGAGCGTTCGCCCAGCCGCTCCGTCGCCACATCGCGCGCCGCTTCCCTCAGCCCGTGCGCCACGTAATCGCGCGGCAGCACCAATTCCACGCCGTCCCGGCGCACGCCGCGTATGATGACGTGCGCATGAGGGTTGTCGGTATTGTGGTGATCGACCGCCACCCAATCGAGCTGGACACCCAGATCACGCTCCATCCGCGCCATCACATCGCGGGTGTAGCCCTTGAGATCGCCGTCCTCCTCGATCAACCGCGCCCCACTCTCCGGCGCCAGCATGACCCGAAAGTGGCGCTTGTCGTTCTCCGCCCAATCCCGCAGCCGATCGCGTGCCTCCTCAACCTCGTCCTCGGTTCGATCATAGAAGCGTCCCTGCTCACCCTCGCGCGCAGCGCCGTCCCGTTCGAGATAGCTCGCATGCGCCAAAAGCTTGCCGCCGCCGCCACCCCCGCCCGCCGCGTGTTTCCGGAAACTGACCTTGACCACTGCGCGCTGACGCGGATCGCTTGCGAGCGGACGTGGGCTTGATGGCGCTGAACCACCGCCGCCGAACTTCTTGCCCTGCAGCGCTTTGCTGAGACGCGCGCCAAGAGCGCCGCTTGTGCCGCGCCCCGTGTTGCTCGCGCGCGCAAACCCGAAGCGTCCGCGCAACTCATCCTCGATCGGGATGCGCAACGCAGCGCGTGCGAGAGATGACAATGGTTCGTTCGGCATCGCGAATTCTTCGCTTCGTGCGGCGCGATCAAACTTCTATGCGCGCCATCCAACTTGCCGAAAGCATAGCAAAACCAACGATCAAAACCAATAAAATTCGCCCTTTATCTTGCTGTAATCGTTTGGTTTTGCGATCATGCTTGTGTTGTACAAGATGATATCGGACGCGACAAAACATGCGCACGCGCGATCATTTGCGACAAGATCGATCTAAGCGACGGCACACGCCTAAACTTGTCTTGCGCGACGCGTGCGCCTTGTTTGGAAGGCGTATCGCGTGACCTGGTTGACGCATCTGCGCACGATCGTGATCGCATTAAGCGCCTTCACGCTCTGCTGTGGATTGGTCACGCAGATGCTGGCGCGCGCTTTGGGTTATGCGGCAGCACTTGGTCCCCCGCTGCTCGATTTAGGCAGTCTTCGCCTCTATGCGCCGTTCTCGTTATTGAGCTGGAGTGTTTCCTGGGCGCCCGTCGCGCCGTCGCTCCTTGTGCTTTCGCTCTGCCTTTCGATAGTCTGCGCGCTCGCCTCCTACGCAGTCGCGATTGTATTCGCCAAGCTTGAGCCGATCGCGCTCGCTGAACCCTCGCCCTGGCGCGATTTAGCCTCGTGGCGCGAGTTGGGACATTACGGGCTATTGCGGGACGAGGGCTTGGCGTTGGGCGCCGTGCGTCGTCATGCGTGGGCGAAATACCGAACCGTACGCAGCGACGCGCGCAGGTGCGTGTTCGTCGGACAATCTCAGCACACGGATGATGCTGTCTTAGCTGCGCTCAGGTCTTGGGCCGGGTCACTCGTGCTCGTCGATGCGCGCGGAGCCCTGGCAGAGAGGCTCAGCCGCGAAGACGTTTTGCGGTTCGCGCCGGGACGCAGCGACGCGATCTCGATCAATCCCCTGCTTGCCCTTCGCACCGGCTTGCAAGCCTGGAATGACGCACGCCAGCTCGCCGCCGCCATCCTCGCCAATACCTACGAGGCGCCGCAAACCGCCATCAACGCGTTTGCCCTCCTCATGCTCGATCAGCTTCTGTGCGCCCCACTTGAAGCGCGCACGCTCGCGAGCCTGCGTCATCGCCTGATCGATCGGGCAGCGCTCGTCGCCAGCCTCTGCAGCCGCTGGAGTGCCGAGCCCAAAGCAGACGCCGCGCCCGCGATCTGGGAGATGGTGCGTGTCGCCCGTGCCCATCGCGCGGACCCGGACCAGGCGCTCACCGATTTCGGCCGCATCGATCAAGCGCTCGCCATCTTTGCCGACGCGAGGCTCGTCGACGCGACCAGCGCGCATCATCTCAATTGGGCTGACTTCATCTCAGCGCCCACGCCGCAGACGCTGGTGTTGTCCCTCGAAAACATCGGCCCACCTGCAGCGTCGCTCGTTCGGGCCTTGTTGGCGCATCTTGCAACGCATCGTTCCTGCGCAAGCGATGCCCCGCCGCTGATGCTGTTTGTCGAAGCCGACGCCGCGCGGATCTTGGTCAAGCAAACCGGGGCCACATTGCCGATCAGCCCCAACACCAAGGTGCTCATTCAATCCACCGACATCGCCCACGCAGAGTGCTTGATCGACATGAGCCAGCGCGAAGGCCCAATCGTCGCCATTGGTCCCCAAACCGACGCGAACGCGCAGAGCTTAAGCCGTCGTGCGGGCTATTGCGCTGTCTATGGACCCATACCGTTCGAGATCTATCGTTGGCGGCGCTTGATGTTTCCCGACTGGTTGAAACAAGAGGTGGAAAGACTTCCGACGGCCGCGCTGAAATCGGCTTTGCCCAGCGATGCGCTTCTCGTCGCGCCAGACCACAAGCCAGTGCGCATGCGGGTCCTCGTAGGCGGCGGCGTCACCCGCTTCACTGCACCCACCGCAACGTCCGCGCAGCACGATTGGTCCGCACCTCCCACCGATGGCGTTCGACCACCCGAGCCGCCGGCGGCGGACGCCGTCTCACCCGTTCTAGCCGGTCCGAAGGCTACGAAACTGCGTCGCGCGCTGACGCGCACGGCGACAAAGCCCGCCAACAAGGGAGTGCGCACCAAATGAGCCTCAAACGTCAGCTCACCCTGCATTTGGACGCCGATGTCGCCGCAGCGATTGAAGCCGAAGGAAAACGACGCGGCCTCAACCTCTCACGCGCCGCCAACGATACGCTACGGCGCGCGCTGATCGACGAAGCAGGCCAGGCGCTGGCCGACACCATCAAGGCGCGCCTCGATCGACTCGACAAGCGCGACCACGCACGAGCGCGTGAGCTGGCGCTGCTTAAGGAGACACTGCTGCTGTTCGTACGGGTCTGGTTTGAATATGCCGGACCACTCAATGACGATGATCCCGATGCCAGCGCCAATGCCGAAATCCGGTTTCAAGGGTTTCTGGAGATGCTGTCAGGTCAGGGTAGCGCTTGAACAGCACAGATGACGGGTTCGGAGCGGAAGTGCGCCGTTCGTAACAATTTGGTCTCCGGCAGGAGATCGCCG
>JADLHI010000114.1 GCA_020848895.1 Hyphomonadaceae bacterium | reverse complement strand
TGCGGCGCGGCTTTGAGATCAAGCCGGGAGAGCGCGTGCTCATGGTCGAGGACGTGGTGACCACGGGTTTGTCGTCGCGCGAATGTCTCGATGCAATTCGCGGCCATCCCGGTGAGCTTGTCGGCGCCGCGTGCTTGATCGATCGCTCGGGTGGGAAGGCGGATATTGGCGCAAGGCTCGTGTCGCTCGCGAGCGTCAGCGCGCCGGCTTATCCGGCGGATCAATTGCCGCCGGAACTTGCAGCTTTACCGGCTATCAAGCCGGGCTCGCGCGGATTGGCGGCATGAACGCGCGCGTGCGGCTTGGCGTGAACATCGATCACGTCGCCACCATCCGCAACGCGCGCGGCGTCGCTTATCCCGATCCGGCGCGTGCGGCGGTTGTGGCGCTGGAAGCGGGCGCCGACGGGATCACCGCGCATTTGCGCGAGGATCGCCGGCACATCTCGGATGCGGACATTGATCATCTTGCGGCAATGCTGCGAGAGCGCGGGCGGCCGCTGAATCTGGAAATGGCTGTGACCAGCGAAATGCTCGCCATTGCGCTGCATCACCGCCCGCACGCCGTTTGCCTGGTGCCGGAGCGGCGCGAAGAGCGCACGACAGAGGGTGGACTCGATGTTGCTGGCGGGCACAACTGGATCACGCCATTCGTGGAAAAGCTCACCGCCAACGGCAGCCGCGTGTCGCTCTTCATAGGCGCCGATCCGCTGCAGATTGAAGCGGCGAGCCGCACTGGCGCTGCTGTCGTTGAGCTTCACACCGGCGCGTACTGCGATGCTGCGCGCGACGGCGACGCCGAGGAAGCTGCGAAGCTCTTGGTCGCGCTCAAGGCGGCGGCGAAACAAGCCGCGTCGCTTGGACTCGAAGTTCACGCTGGCCATGGCATCGACTACGGCACGGTTGCGCCGATTGCGGCGATCCCGGAGGTCGCCGAGTTGAATATCGGTCATTTCCTCGTGGGCGAGGCGATCTTCATCGGCTTAGGCCCTGCCGTCGTCGAAATGCGCCGCCGCATCGACGCGGCGCGGGCGGGCGCCTAGAACCGCCCCATGATCATCGGCATCGGCTCGGACATCATCGACATCCGCCGTATCGAGCACACGCTCGCCAGGTTCGGGGACCGGTTCATCAATCGCATCTATACGGAGAAGGAACGGGCCCGTGCCGAGCGCCGGCTCGATCAGCGCGCCGCCACCTACGCCAAACGCTTCGCCGCCAAGGAGGCGACCTCCAAGGCGCTGGGTACAGGTCTGAAACAAGGGGTTTTTTGGCGAGATATGGGGGTCGCCAATCTGCCCAGCGGCCAACCGACCATGGCTCTCACCGGTGGAGCGGCGCGGCGTCTGCAGCAATTGACGCCCCCCGGCCACGTCGCCCACATCCACGTAAGCCTTACGGACGACTACCCGCTGGCTGTCGGTTTCGTCATTATTTCGGCGGAGTTGGCGCCGATTCAGCCCGGCTCCGGCGGATGAGCCTCTCCGGTGGGGAAAAGCATGGCCGCGCCGGGGGCGGCCCAGTCAGTACAGATCGGGCACTACAGGGTCGGGCGGCCGCAGGGTCATAATCGAGAAACGCATGAGCATGACGACGACGAGTGGTTCTTCGACGCCCGCGATGGACGTCTTCTGGGACAATGTGAAGACGATCCTCTACGCGCTGGCGCTCGCCATGGTGCTGCGGTTCACGATCGCGCAGCCATTCCGCATTCCGTCCGGCTCGATGCAGCCGACGCTTGCGGTTGGCGACTATATCGTCGTGACCAAATGGTCTTATGGCTACGGCCGCTATTCGTTTGCACCGCTTGAAGGGTTGCTGCCGCACGGACGCTTGTTCGGCAGCCAGCCGCAGCGGGGCGACGTGATCGTGTTCCGCCCGGCGCCGGAACCGTACCGCGATTTCATCAAGCGGCTCATCGGGCTTCCCGGCGATCGCATCCAGATGATCGACGGCGTGTTGCACATCAATGGCGAAGCGGTGCCGCGCGAGCGTATCGGCACGACCAGCGAATGTCCGGATGGCGCCGGCTATACTGTCGAAGCAACGCTCTACCGCGAGACGCTGCCGAACGGCGTGAGCTACGTGACATGCGATAAAGGCATGACCGAACTCGACAACACGCGCGAAGTCACGGTGCCGGCCGGCAATTACTTCATGATGGGCGACGACCGCGACAATTCCGACGACAGCCGCCGCATGGTCGGCATGGTGCCGTTTGAGAATTTGGTTGGGCCGGCGCAGTTCGTGGCGGTCTCGTTCGACCATACGACCTCGATCGTGCGCCCGTGGACCTTGTTCACCGGCTTCCGCGGCGAACGCTTCTTGAAGTCGGTCAATTGAGGCGCGGCCCATGAAAGGGCCGGCCGCTGACCACGACGCCAAGCTCGCCGCGCTTGAACAGCGGATCGGCTACGCCTTCAAGGACCGCGCGCTGCTGCGCGAGGCGCTGACGCACGGCAGCGTGCACGAAGGTCAGAAGCGCAAGCGCGATTACGATCGGCTGGAGTTTCTCGGCGATCGCGTGCTCGGGCTTTGCGTGGCCGAGCGGCTGCTGGCGGACAATCAAACTGAGCAAGAAGGCGAACTCGCGCCGCGCTACAATTCGTTGGTCAATCGTCATGCGTGCGCGCGAGCGGCGCGCGCGGCCGGTTTAGGCGAAGCGCTGATTTTGTCGCCCGCTGAAGAAGCGCATGGCGGGCGCCAGAAAGAGGCGATCCTCGGAGACATTTGCGAATCCGTGATTGCGGCGCTCTACCTCGATGGCGATCTGGAAACCGCGCGGGCCTTCATCACGCACTTTTGGGGGGGCGCGTTTGAAGACGCAAAGGGGGTGCGCCAGGATGCGAAAACCGCGTTGCAGGAATGGGCGGCGGCGAAGAAGAAGCATTTGCGCTATGTCGAGATCGGTCAGTCCGGGCCGGAACACGCACCGCATTTCATTATCGAGGCGCACGTGGAAGGTTTCGCGCCGGTTCGCGGCGAAGGCAGTTCCAAGCGCGACGCACAACGCGCCGCGGCGGAAGCATTTTTGAAGGCGCGAGGCGAGCGTGGCTGAGCAACGTTGCGCTGTGGTCGCGGTGCTTGGCGCGCCGAACGCCGGCAAATCTACGCTGGTGAACACGCTCGTCGGCGCGAAGGTTGCGGCGGTGACGCAGAAGGTGCAGACGACGCGCGCTTTGGTGCGCGGCATCGCGATGCGCGATGAAGTGCAGCTTGTGCTGATTGATACGCCCGGTGTGTTCTCGCCGAAGCGGCGCTTGGATCGCGCCATGGTGGCGGCGGCTTGGAGCGCGCTCGAAGGCGCGGACGCGATCGTCCATGTCGTTGATGCCGCCGCGCATGCTTCTGGCGCCAAGGGTGCGGACGCGCACGCGGTCGCGGATACCGCGGCTATCGCGAAAAAACTGAAGCAGATGGAGCTGGCCTCCATCTTGGTGCTCAACAAGGTGGACGCCGTGCCGCGCCCGGCTTTGTTGGAGATCACAACGAAGCTGGTGGAGGAAGGCCTCTATACGGACGTGTTCATGGTCGCGGCGCGTAAAGGCGATGGCGTTGAGGACATTGCGCGCACGTTGGCCGAGCGCGCGCCCGAGGGGCCGTGGCTGTTCCCGGAAGATCAGACGATGGACGCGCCGGCGCGTGTGCTGGCGGCGGAGATCACGCGCGAGAAGGCGTTCCTGCGCTTGCACGAAGAGCTGCCATATGAACTGATTGTCGAGACCGATACTTGGGAGGAGCGCAAGGACGGCTCGGCTAAGATCGATCAGACGATTTATGTGGCGCGCGAGAGCCAGCGAAAGATCGCGATTGGCGCGAAGGGCCAGACGATCAAGACGATCGGCGAATTGGCGCGCAAGGAAATGGAAGCGGCGTTCGGTCGGCGCATTCACCTCTTCTTGCACGTGAAGGTCGATGAAGATTGGCACGAGCAGCGCTCGGTGTTTCAGCGGCTGGGATTGGATTACGAGGCGTGACCGCTAAGGTATTTTGCCCTATATTGGCGTCATGAGCCTCTTGGATCGCATCACCATTGAGCCCGGAAAGATGGGCGGTCGGCCTTGCATTCGCCGGATGAGGATTCGCGTAAGTGATATCCTGGACATGCTCGCCGGCGGCGCGACACAGGAGCAGATCCTGGAGGACTATCCCTACCTCGAAGCTGACGACATCCGCGCCAGCCTTGCCTACGCGGCGGCTCAACTCGGACATACGGTCGTACTTGCTGCTGAATGAAGTTCATTGTCGACCAGCAATTGCCGCCGGTCTTGGCGAAGTGGTTTGAGGAGCGGGGCCACAGCGCCAAGCACGTGTTCTTCGTTGGTCTCAGCGAGGTAGATGACCGTGTTATCTGGGATCATGCGCAAACAGAAGCAGCGGTCATCGTCACCAAGGACACCGATTTTGCTGAGCGGCGTCTGAGAGAGGCTGGTGGGCCAACAATCTTGTGGCTCCGCATCGGCAATACCACCAAGCAAGAATTGTTCGAGATCATGGCCCGCACCTGGTCCGTCGTAGAACCCGCTTTGGCCCACGAGCCGATCGTTGAAGTGCGCTGATGGAATGGGTGGATGATGCGATCGTGCTAGGTGCGCGGCCGTTTGGCGAAGGCAAGCTCGTCGCGGAAGTGTTTGCGCGCGAGCATGGGCGGTTTGGCGGGGTGGTGCATGCGGGGCGCAAGTCGCAGCCGATTTTGCAATCCGGCAATCTCGTGCACGCCGGCTGGAAGGCGAGGTTGGCCGAGCAGCTTGGTTATTACAGTCCGCTTGAGTTGCTTGAGCCGCATGCGACGCGGCTGCTCGATGATCCGATTGCGCTGGCGGGCCTTTCGTCCGCCGTTTCGCTGATCCGTGGCGCTACGCCTGAACGCCAAGCGTATCCGCAGCTCTACGACGCGCTGATCGTGCTGATCGAAGCGATGCCGCATACCGATATTTGGCCGGCGCTCTACACGCGTTTTGAGTTGGGTTTGCTCGCGGCGCTGGGCTACGGACTCGATCTTTCGCGCTGTGTGGTGACGGGCGAGACGCAGAACCTTGCCTGGGTCAGCCCCCGCACTGGACGCGCCGCGACGGCGGAAGCGGGCGCGCCGCACGCGGACGTTCTCCTCAGATTGCCGCCGTTCCTGGTTGATGCGGACGCGCAACTAAAATCTGGGGATGTGGCCGACGCCTTTGCTTTGGCCGGATATTTCCTGGAACGGCGCGTGTTCGAGCATCGCGGCGAAGGCATGCCGGACCAAAGGCGGCGGCTGATTGAGCGTTTAGGATTTGCGGGACGACTCTAATACAAGCCGTCATTCCGGGGCTCAGCGAAGCTGAGAACCCGGAACCCAGGGGCGACCGCCTCGTCGTTTGCCCCTGGGTTCCGGATCGCGCTCCGCGCGTCCGGAATGACGAAGGATGAGATGGCGATAGAACATGGCCGATGACATAACGAGATCGCCAGAAGAAGGCGGGCGCATTGTAGATGAGCCGATTGGGGAAGCGCTGGCCAAGCGTTATCTCGCGTACGCGCTTTCTACGATCACCAGCCGGGCGCTGCCCGATGTGCGCGATGGTTTGAAGCCGGTGCACCGGCGCGTGCTCTACGCGATGAAGCGGCTCAACCTCACGGCTGATGCGGCGTTCCGCAAGAGCGCGAAGGTCGTCGGCGACGTGATGGGCGATTATCACCCGCACGGCGACCAATCGATTTACGACGCGCTCGTACGTCTCGCGCAAGACTTCAACTCGCGCTATCCGCTGATCGACGGCCAAGGCAATTTCGGCAACATCGACGGCGATAGCCCAGCGGCGATGCGCTACACCGAAAGCCGCATGACCAAGGCGGCCGAGGCCTTGCTTGAAGGCATCGACGAAGACGCGGTTGATTTTCGTCCGAGTTACGATGGCTCGAAGGAAGAGCCGGCGGTGTTGCCGGCGGCGTTTCCGAACCTGTTGGCGAACGGCTCGTCCGGCATCGCTGTCGGCATGGCGACGAGCATTCCGCCCCACAATCTCGCTGAGCTGATCGACGGCTGCTTGCTGTTGATCGACAATTCGAAGGCGACGACAGCGGATTTGCTGAAGGTCATTCCCGGTCCGGATTTCCCGACCGGCGGCATTGTCGTTGAAGCGCCGGAAGCGATCCACGAGGCGTACGATACCGGTCGCGGCGGTTTCCGCGTGCGTGCGCGCTGGCACACCGAAGATCTCGGCCGCGGCATGTGGCGGATCGTCGTCACTGAGATTCCGCACTTGGTGCAGAAATCGAAGCTGGTTGAGGCTTTGGCGGCTGTCATCGAGAACAAGAAAGCGCCGCTTCTGGGCGACGTGCGCGATGAGAGCGCCGAGGATTTGCGTCTTGTGCTGGAGCCGAAGTCGCGGACGGTTGAGCCGGAAATCTTGATGGAGAGCTTGTTCAAGCTCACCGCGCTTGAGAGCCGGATTTCGCTTAATATGAACGTGCTGGATGCGCAGGGTGCGCCGCGGGTGATGAGCTTGAAGGACGTGTTGCGCGCGTTCCTTGATCACCGCCGCGACGTGCTGCAGCGGCGCACGGCGTTCCGGCTTGAGAAGATCGCCGCGCGCTTGGACGTCTTGGCCGGCCTGCTGATCGTCTTCCTCAATCTCGATGAAGTGATCCGCATCATTCGCAACGAGGACGATCCGAAGGCGAAGCTGATCCAGCGCTTCAAGCTGAATGAGACGCAAGCCGAAGCCATCCTCAACACGCGCCTGCGGCAATTGCGCAAGCTCGAGGAAATGGAAATCCGGCGTGAGGACGCAGCACTTCGCGAAGAGCAAGCGGACTTGCAAGGCTTGCTCGAAGATACGCGCAAGCAATGGCGCAAGGTTGCGAGCGAACTCAAAGAGACGCGCAAGCTCTTCAGCCCGGGCACGCCGTTCGGCAAACGCCGCACCGAGTTGGGCGAAGCGGCTGCGGTGGCAGGCGAAGTCGATATCGAGGCGTTCGTGGCGCGCGAGCCGGTGACGGTGATCTTGTCCGAGAAGGGTTGGATCCGGGCGCTCAAAGGCCACGGCGATTTAGGCAACCTCCAGTTTAAGGAAGGCGACGGGCCGCAGCACATCGTGCGCTGCGAGACGACCGACAAGCTGTTGGCGTTTGCCTCCGATGGCCGCGCGTTCACGCTCGATGCGCATAAATTGCCTGGTGGGCGCGGGCACGGCGAGCCGATCCGCTTGTCTATCGAACTTGGCGATATCGACGAGGTGGTAGCGCTCTTTAAGTACGAAGAAGGTTCCAAGCGCCTTGTCGCGAGCCACGAGGGCTACGGCTTTGTCGTGCCTGAGAGCGAGATGCTGGCGACGAAGCGCTCAGGCAAGCAGGTGCTGAACGGGCGCGCGATGCAAGCGGCGAAGGTTGTCGGCGACCAGGTGGCGGTGATCGGCGAGCGCAAGAAGCTTCTGATCTTTCCGCTCGCCGAGATGCCGGAGATGAACCGCGGCAAGGGCGTGAAGCTGCAGAGCTATCACGACCGCGGGCTGGCGGACGTGAAGGTGTTCGACAAGACCGAGGGGCTTTCCTGGGAAGACAGCGCTGGGCGCAATCGCGCCGTGGCCGAATGGAAGGAGTTTCGCGGCAAGCGCGGCGGCGCCGGCAAGGTGGCGCCAAAGGGCTTCTCGCGCTCGGGCCGCTTCAGCGACGTGATCGGATAGCGTTACCCATAGGCATACGCTACATAGAGCCCGTTCGTCCGGGAAAGGGTCTCCATGACTTTGATTATTGTCCTGATCGTCATCGTCGTTTTGGCGGTGCTGCTGATCGGCATCTATAACCGCCTCGTCGCGCTTCGTCAGAACTGCAACCAGGCCTTCGCCGACATCGACGTGCAGCTGAAGCAGCGGCACGACCTCATCCCAAACCTGGTTGAGACCGTGAAAGGTTACGCCGCGCACGAGAAGGGCACGCTGGAAGCGGTGATCCAGGCCCGCAACGCGGCGGTGAGCGCCGAGCGGACTGGCGATGCGAAAGCCATGGGCCAAGCTGAAGGCGTGCTGGGCGCAGCGCTTGGGCGCCTCATCGCGTTGTCGGAAGCTTATCCGGACCTGAAGGCCAACACGAATTTCCAACAGCTCCAAGCTGAGCTAACGGATATCGAGAACAAGCTCGCCGCGGCGCGGCGGTTCTTCAACAACGCCGTCGGCGAATACAACACCGCGCGCGAGCAATTCCCGGCGGTGATGTTCGCCAACATGTTCGGCTTTGGCCCGCGCGTGTTCTTCGACGTCGGCGAAGACAACCGCGCTTCGATGGATGCGGCGCCTCCGCAGGTTAAGTTCAACTGACCGTCTTTCAGTGAGCCGCAAACGCGAAACGAACATTGTCCTTGTCATTCCGGACGCGCAGAGCGCGATCCGGAACCCGGGGGGTCGTGGCGCTGAACGTTTGCCTCTGGGTTCCGGGTTCTCGGTTCGCGCCGAGACCCGGAATGACGAGGGACGTTGATGAGCGCCTACGGCCTCCAGACGCATATCTGGAACAACAACTGGAAAACCGTGCTGCTCATGGCCGGTTTTCCGGTTCTGTTGTTGCTGTTGACCTACGCGCTCTTCCTGCTCTTCGCGGGGTTCACCGGAACGTATTACGGCAACGACCCGATGACCGGATATTTCATCTGGGCGGGGGACGCGCTGGCGAAGGCTTGGCCGTTCGCGATTGCGGGCGCGATCCTGTGGTTCGGCATTGCTTATGCGTTCTACCAAAACATTATCGACGCAGCGACGGGCGCCAGAAAGGTCGAGCGCAGCGCTGAACCGAAACTCTACAATTTGCTTGAGAACCTTTGCATCTCGCGCGGCATCACCATGCCGGCGCTGCGGATCATGGAGACGGATGCGCTGAACGCTTTTGCGACCGGACTGCACAAGGGGCAATATTCAATCACCGTGACGCGGGGATTGGTGAACACGTTGAACGATGAAGAGCTGGAGGCTGTGCTCGCGCACGAGCTGACGCATATCCGCAACGCGGACGTGCGCTTGTTGATCATCGCGGTGATTTTCGTGGGCATCTTCTCGTTTGTCGGAGAGATGGCGTTTCGGAGTTTGCGCTTTGGCGGCGTTGGCGGCGGCGGGTCGTCGCGGCGCTCCGGCGGCGGCAGCCGCGATAGCGGCGGTGGAGCGGTGATCGCCATCATCGTGGCGCTGGTGATCATTGGCGTCGCCTATGCGCTGGCGATCGTGATCCGCTTTGCGCTGTCGCGGCGGCGTGAATATCTGGCCGATGCCGGCGCGGTGGAGCTGACGAAGAATCCGGACGCGATGATCAAAGCGTTGCAGAAGATTTCGGGCAATGCGGTCGTGGCCAGCGCGCCTTCCGAGGTGCGTGAGATGTTCATTGAGAACCCGCACTCGGACTTCGCCAGCATCTTCGCGACCCATCCACCGATCGAAAAGCGCATCGAGGCGCTGGCGAAATTCGCCGGCGGACGCGTCGAGATGCCTGAGGCGCCTGCGCCGGCGCCCTCGCCAACCAGACGCGGGCCTTGGGGGTGACGCCGGTGCTGCGTCGGTTTTTGATGACCGCCGCGATTGTCGCGGCGCTTGGCGTGCTTGCGGTCGGCTGGATCGCCAGCGCGTTTCTCTTTAGTCCGTGTGAGTATTCGCTGATGCGCGCACGCGTTTCGCCGAGCCAGCGCTACGTGGCGGAGATTTATGGCGCCAGTTGCGGGATGAGCGGGTCACGAAGCGTGCTGATGCTGCGCGATCGATCCGCGCTGGCTTTGGCGCGTGTCGATGAGACGCCTCCGGGAACCGTTGTCGCCAACGATTTCACCGCAACTGGCGCGGGTGAAGATTTGATTTGGGAAGGTGAGACGACGCTCGTGCTTCAATATTCCGGCGCTCAGGCGCCGAGGCTCGTGAGCACTGAATGGGGCGGCGTGCGGATCGAGGCGCGCCACGTTGAGCCGACGCCCTAAAAAAGAGGGCGCGACCCGAAAGTCGCGCCCAGGCTATGGAGCTTGTGACGGAGCTTAGCCTTGGCTGCTCCAGTAGGTGACGAAGTCGCGGATCACGACATAGCCTTGTTCGATGAAGGCGCGGGCTTCGTCCGAATAGGTCCACGCGAAGGCGCCGACGATGATCACGATCGCGAGTGTTGCGAGGCCATCGGTGGCGCCGCCGGTGCGGCGCCCGCTCAGCGTCGCGTAGGACGTGCGCTGCAGCGCGCTGAAGGGCGAGGAGATCGCGGCGTAAGCGATGGCGAGCACAACCAGCACGAGCCAGGTCGGCACATCGCTGGGCGGTGTCCAGCCCATGACCGAGCCGTTGCTCAGGATCGAGAAGAACGCGATCAGGAAGGCGATCAGCAACGCTGCCGTGATAATCGAGAACACGAAGGCGAAGAGACCGGCGAACATGCGTTCGACGTAGCCGACAGGGTGCGCGGGCGCCGCCGCGGCTTGAGCTGCGCCCGCATCCCATCCGGCGTCCCAATTGCGTTGTTGGCGGCGCCACGATCGGCGCCAGCGGCGTTCTTCGCGTCGCCAGCTGGCGCTGCTGGTTTCGGCAAAGCGACCGGCTTCGCGGCGGGCGCGGTCGATGACTTCCTGTGCGTTGAACGGCGCGCCGTGCGCGGCGGCGAGTTCTTCGCTAGTTGATGCGACAGGCACCGCGAAGATCAGCACCAGATAGACCAAGCAGGTGAAGCCGCCGGTGAAAAGCCCGCTGACGATCCAGAAGACGCGCACCCAGGCGACGTCGATGCCAGCGTAGGCGGCCATGCCGGCGCTGACGCCGGTCCAGGCGCCGTTGTCGTAGATGCGATAGAGGCGGCGGGCGGGACGCCACTGTTCGTGTTGAGGCGCCGCGCCGCCTTGGCCTTGTGCGGCGCCGGCTTCGGGATCGCCGTCAACCGGGCCCATCTCTTCCAAGATGCGCGCCATCTCGGTGGCCGAGACAACCGATTTGCCGGGTGAGAGATGCGCAGCGCATTTGTCGGCGATGGCTTGTTCGAGATCACGGACGATCTCGGCTTTGTCGGGGTTGGCGCCCAGCGCGGCCTCGGCGCGCGTCATGTATGAGCGCAGCGCATCGTAGGCTGGTTCTTCCAGCTGGTACGAATTGCCGTTGAGATTGATCGTGACGACGCGTTCCATGAGCTTCTATCGCCCCAGGCTTTCGAGTGTGGAGGTGAGGTGACGCCAATAGGCGACAAGTTCGCCGAGCCGGCCGGAGCCTTTGTCGGTGAGCTGGTAGTATTTCCGCGGCGGACCCTGGCCGCTCTCGACCCATTGGTAGTCGACGAATTCTTCGCGCCGGAGCTTGGAGAGGAGCGGGTAGAGGGTTCCTTCCTGGGTCGCGAAGGGCGTAGGGGCCAAAGCCTCCAGGATGTCGCCCACGTAGGCGCTGGTCCGGCCCGACACGAAGGTCAGGATCGCGAACTCCAGAAGGCCTTTGCGTAGGCCGGCAAATTGCTCGTCAGCGACTGGCATAAAGCTACCTTGTGATACAAAGGTATAGGCGCATGCCAAGGTTGTCAAGGGTCGCAAGGGAGGTTTTGGGGCGACTTGGATCGCCGGGCGTTCCGGCCCGCATTGAAGGAGCCGGGAAAGATGCGGGCCTTGTGGGCCCCGCGGTTCAAGTGTGCGCGGCGCGCGGAAGCCCTATGTTCGGGCCATGAGTGATTTGTTCGAAGCTGCGGGCCTCGACCAGGGCGCGCCGACGCCACTGGCGGAGCGTCTGCGCCCGCGCAAGCTCGATGAGGTGGTCGGCCAAGATCACTTGCTGAAACCCGAAGGCCCGATCGGGCGGATGGTGGCGCAGAAGCGGCTGGCTTCGATGGTGCTGTGGGGGCCGCCGGGGGTCGGCAAGACGACGATCGCGCGGTTGCTGGCTGAAGAGACGGGGCTGGAGTTTCAGCAGATCAGCGCGGTGTTTTCCGGCGTGGCCGATCTGAAGAAGGCGTTCGAGACGGCGCGTGGGCGGCGCGCTTCCGGCAAGGCGACGTTGTTGTTCGTGGACGAAATCCACCGCTTCAATCGCGCACAGCAGGATGGGTTCTTGCCATACGTGGAGCAAGGGGTCGTCACGCTCGTCGGCGCGACGACCGAGAACCCGAGCTTCGAGATCAACGCGGCGTTGCTCTCGCGCGCCCAGGTGTTTGTGCTGAAGCGGCTGGATGAGCCGGCGCTGGAACTCCTGTTACTGCGGGCCGAAAATTTGCTCGGCAAGAAGCTGCCGCTCACGGAGGACGCGCGCATTGCGTTCACGAACTTGGCCGATGGCGACGGACGCTATTTGCTGACGTTGAGCGAGGAGCTGTTTGCGTTGCGCACGACAACGCCGCTCGACGTGAAGGCGCTTGGCGAGATGCTGCAAAAGCGCGCGCCAGCGTACGACAAGGATCGCGAAGAGCACTACAATCTCATTTCCGCGCTGCATAAGAGCATTCGCGGCTCCGATCCGGATGCGGCGCTTTATTGGCTCGCGCGCATGGTGACGGGCGGCGAGGATTTGCTGTTCATCGCGCGGCGCTTGGTGCGCGCGGCGGCGGAGGATGTTGGGCTGGCCGATCCGACAGCGCTGCTGATCGCGAACGCGGCGAAAGACGCGGTGCATTTCATCGGCCCGCCGGAGGCGGAGCTGCATTTGGCGCAGGCCGTGATCCATCTGGCGACGGCGCCGAAGTCCAACGCGGCCTATTTGGCGTGGGGCGCCGCCAAGAAGGCCGCACACGAGACGGGAACGCTTGGGCCGCCAATGCACATTCGCAACGCGCCAACGAAGCTGATGAAGGAGTTGGGGTACGGGTCTGGATACACGTACGACCACGACGCCGAGGGCGGCTTCTCCGGGCAAAACTACTTCCCCGATGAAATGAAGCGCCGCCAGTTCTACGCGCCAGAAGGCCGCGGCCGCGAAGGCGCGATCAAGGAGCGGCTTGAGCATTGGGCCAAGGTGCGGGCGGAGCGCGCCAGCGAGGAGTGATCTCACTCGCCAATTCGGTGAGTGACGCTTTCGGGCGCTTTCGCTGAGCGCTAGTCTGCCGGCAATTCCAAGGGGGCGCTCGATGTTCATTCGTTTTGCCGCGATCGTGGCCACGTTGGCTTTCGCTTCGACGGCGTTTGCGCAGAGCGAGCCGCCGCGGGAACGGCCGCGCACGTTTGTCGCGGCTGATGTGTTCGATCTCGAGTACGCGGACAATCCGCAGATTTCGCCCGATGGCCGCTGGGTCGCCTATGTGCGCGTGACCGCTGACGTGATGACGGATCGCTTCCGTCGCTCGATCTGGCTCGTGGATTCCAATGGCGCGAACCATCGCCCGCTCGTGCAGGGCGCGGGTGGTTACGGCTCGCCGGTGTGGGCGCCGAACGGGCGCGCGATTGCGTATGTGGCGAACGAAGAAACCGGCGCCGAGGTGCGCATCTTCTATCTCGATACGCAGCGTTCGGCGACGATCGCGCGCGTTCCTGCCGGCGCGAGCAATCTCACTTGGTCGCCCGACGGGCGCACATTGGCGTTCCAAAGCTTCGTCGCGGAAAGCACGGACGATCCCGCCGCTCTGCCGCCTCAGCCTGAAGGCGCGCAATGGGCCGAGCCGGCGCGCGTGATCAACGGCGTAGTCTTCCGCGCCGACGGCGAGGGCTATCTGCCGAATGGATTTGCGCAAATCTTCGTCGTGCCGGCAGACGGCGGCACGCCGCGGCAGCTGACCTACCAAGCGCGCAATCACGATGGCCGGCTTTCCTGGAGCCCGAACGGGCGCACGCTCTATTTCTCCGCCAATGCGGAAGACGGATGGGAATACGATCCGGTTGAGGCCGATATCTATTCGCTCGACATCACTTCTGGCGCGGTGACACGGCTCACCACGCGTGATGGGCCCGAGAACAGCCCGGTGGTCTCCCCGGATGGGCGTCGCATCGCCTATGTCGGTTTCGACGATCGCCGGCAGGGCTATCAGGTCAGCGAACTTTACGTCGCCAACGCCGATGGTTCGAACCCGCGTTCGATCACCGCTTCGCTGGACCGGGATGCCGTCGATCCGCAATGGGCGGGCAATGGCGCGATCTACTTCCTGTTCGACGATCAGGGCGCAACCAAGCTTGGCCGCGTTGGCGCAAATGGCGGCCGCGTCACCACGGTGCTGAACAATATTGGCGGCACCGATCTGGGGCGCCCCTACACGAGCGGTTCGTATTCGGTGAACGCTGGCGGGCGCTATGTGGCGACGGTGACGTCACCGACGCGGCCGAGCGATTTGATGGGGTCGAGCGGGCGGCACCTGACGGCGCTCAACGAGGATCTGTTCACCGGCAAAACCATCGCCTCCGCTGAACACATCCGCGTGTCTTCGGCGGCCGATCAGCGTCCGGTGGATGCTTGGATCGTGCGGCCGCCGGATTTCGATCCCTCGCGCCAGTATCCGATGCTGCTTGAAATCCATGGCGGACCGTTCGCGGCTTACGGTCCGTCGTTCTCCGCCGAAGTGCAGATGTATGCGGCGGCTGGTTACATTGTTGTCTACGCCAACCCGCGCGGCTCGACGTCGTACGGTGGCGAGTTTGGCAACCTCATCCACCACAACTATCCGAGCCAGGACTATGACGATCTGATGAGCGTCGTCGATGGCGCCATCGCCCGTGGCAACATCGATCCAGAGCGCTTGTTCGTGACCGGCGGTTCGGGCGGCGGCGTGCTCACCGCGTGGATCGTCGGCACGACCGATCGCTTTGCGGCGGCGATGGTGCAAAAGCCGGTGATCAACTGGACCAGCTTCGTGCTCACGGCGGACGCGACGAATTTCTTCGCGCCCTATTGGTTTGGCGAAATGCCTTGGGAAGAAGGCGCGCAGGGGCGCTATTGGGCGCGCTCGCCACTATCGCGTGTTGGCAATGTCTCGACGCCGACCGCGGTGATGGTGGGCGATGAAGACCACCGCACGCCAGCGAGCGAAGCGGAGCAATATTATATGGCGCTGCGCCTCCGGCACGTGCCGACGCGGCTCATCCGCATCCCAGGCGCGCCGCACGACATCGCGTTTCGGCCAACGGGCATGATCGCGAAAGTGCGCAACACGTTGGCATGGTTCGCGGAACATGGCGGGCCTGGCGTGCCGGACGCGCGCACGGGCGTCGTCACGCCGCCTTCGGAGGCGAACTGAGTCATTTTTTCGCTTGAACCGGCCCCTGGGGCCGCGTTGAAGCAGAGCGATGACGCGGCCGCTATCTCCCGAAGACGCAACGTTCGCGCGTTCGCTTGTCTTGGACGAGGACGCGGTGCTGATTGCGTTCAATAAGCCGTCTGGCCTTGCGGTGCAGGGCGGTTCGGGCGTGACGCGCAGTTTGGAGGATTTGCTGGCGGTGTTTGCGAAGTCGAACGGCAAGCAACCAAGGCTGGTGCATCGGCTCGATCGCGAGACCTCTGGCGTCATCATCGCGGCGCGAACGAAGCCCGCGGCGGCATTTTTCTCCGCCGCTTTCGCCGGGCGCGATGTGAAGAAGACTTACCTCGCCGTTGTTTGCGGCGGGGCGCCGGCGCCGGGAGCCGGTGAGATCGCGCTGGCGCTGAAGAAGTCATCGCGCAAAGGGCTCGATGTCATGGACGTCGCCAAGGACGGACAAGCGG
Source organism: Hyphomonadaceae bacterium (assembly GCA_020848895.1). Classification (GTDB taxonomy): domain Bacteria; phylum Pseudomonadota; class Alphaproteobacteria; order Caulobacterales; family Aquidulcibacteraceae; genus Vitreimonas. The sequence continues at coordinate 17,613 of JADLHI010000114.1, read as the reverse complement.
CGCTCACGCGCTACCGGACTTTGGCGGCGACGCCTGAGGCGGCGCTGGTGGAACTTCAGCCCGAGACTGGGCGGATGCATCAGCTCCGGGCGCACCTGGCGGCCATCGGCCGGCCCATTGCCGGAGACGGCAAATATGGCGGTCTCTATCGTATTGGCGGGACTGATATTCCTCGCCTCTTGCTGCATGCCGCGGCGCTGGATGTGCCCCATATGGAAGGCGGGCGACGAACGTTCGTTGCGCCTCCGCCCGCGGATTTTGCGGAAGTTGTCCGATCACTCGGCCTTGAGCCGCCCGCGGGCTAAGATACCTGCTAGACTGGCGGCGAGGGATTCCAGAGGAACGAGCATGATGAGAGTTCTGACCTTGGCGGCGGCGGCGTTTGCGCTGGCTGCGTGCGCCACTGCCGCGCCGCCGCCTTATGGCGCCGCGACCTCCACGACGGGTGCTGGTTATTCAGAAACGCAGATCGAAGCCACGCGCTACTTCGTGAGCTACCGCGCGCCGGGCGGCGCCGATGCGGCGCGGCTCGAAGATTACGCGTTGCTGCGTGCGGCCGAATTGACGCTTGCGAATGGCCATGACTGGTTCTGGGTCGATCGCCGGACGTTGGATGGTCAGAACGATGGCCGCCGCAGCGGGCCGAGCATTGGCATCGGCGTCGGCGGCGGCAGTTACGGGCGCCACAGTGGCGCCAGTGTCGGCGTCGGCATGACGTTCCCACTTGGGCAAAGCGATCGTGGCGCGCAGGCGCGCGGCGCGACGTATGAAATCCGGTTCGGCGAGGGCGCGAAGCCGGACGATGCAAACGCCTACGATGCGCGCTCGACGCAAGCCGCCATTCGCGCGCGGATCGCGTCCAACGGATGATGAACGTGTTGCTGGTGGCGGTGGGAGGCGCCGTGGGCGCGGTTGCGCGCTATGGCGTTGGGCTTGGCGCCGCGCGTCTGTTCGGCTTGGCCTTTCCGTGGGGCACGCTCGCCGTGAACATTGTCGGCGGCCTCGCCATGGGATTGTTGGCGGCGAAGACGGCCCCAGAGCAGGAAGCGCTGCGGTTGGCGCTGGGGGTGGGTGTTTTGGGCGGCTTCACCACGTTTTCGGCGTTTTCGCTGGAGACGGTGCGTCTCATGGAGCATCAACCCGGCCTCGCCATGCTCTATGCCGCCGCTTCGGTGGTGCTGAGTGTCGGCGCATGCTGGGTTGGTTTGAGTTTGGGTCGCGTATGAAGGCGGTTGAGACCGTCGAAGTTGGCAAGGACGATGGTGAGCCGCGGGTCGACCGCTGGCTGCGCCGCCGTTTTCCGCAACTGACACAGGGGCAAGTCGAAAAGCTCCTGCGCACCGGGCAAGTGCGCGTCGATGGCGCGCGCGTGAAGGCGTCCGATCGCTTGTCGCCCGGCCAAAGCGTGCGCATTCCGCCGCTCCCGGATGCGCCGGCGCGGCGCGAGCCGGGCGCGATTTCAGAGAAGGATGAAGCTTACGTTCGCTCGCTCGTGATTCATCGCGACGACGACGTGATCGTACTGAACAAGCCGCACGGGCTTGCGGTGCAGGGCGGCGCGAAAACGACGCGGCACCTCGATTTGCTGATGGAGGGCTTGAAATTCGACGCCGAGAAGAAGCCTAAGCTCGTCCACCGCCTGGATCGCGATACCTCGGGCTGCCTGGTGCTGGCGCGGCATCCGCGGGCGGCGGCGTTTCTGGCGGAGGCGTTCCGCGATCGAGATACGGATAAGATCTACTGGGCCATTGTCGTGGGATCGCCGCGGCCGAAGGTTGGCGAGCTGCGCTCGTGGATTCGCAAAGCGCCGGGTCCGCGCGATGCGGATCGCGAGATGATGGTGCGGGCGCTGCAGACCGAAGAAGGCGCGGTGCATGCGATCACACAATATGCCGTTGTGTCGGAAGCTGCGCAGCGCGCGGCTTGGGTGGCGCTACGCCCGGTGACGGGGCGGACTCACCAATTACGCTTCCACATGGCTGAGATGGGGTACGCCATCGCGGGCGATCCGAAATACAAGTGCGACAGGCCGACGCCGAACGATCTGGGCGGCTCGCTGCTGCTGCATGCGCGCGCGATCCGCATGCCGCACCCGTCCGGCGGCGAGCTGAAAGTGATCGCCAAGCTTACGGGCCATTTCAAAACCGCGTTCCACACCTTGGGCTTCGAGGAAAGCGACATGCGCGATCCCTTCGCACCGTTCGAGGGGACGCGATGAAGGGTGCGTTGGAAGCGGATGCTTTCGTCAACGCCGCGCGGGAGCTGCTGAATCAGAACGATGCGGTCGGGGCCGAGCGCATTCTTGCGCCCGTGATCCATCAATTCAAAGTCGATGCGCCGGTTCAGCATTTGATGGGGCAGATCAAGAAGGCGCAAGGCCAGCTTGCCGAAGCGGAGCGCTACTTCCGCGCCGCGATCGCGCACGATCTGAAGTCGGGCCAATATTACAATGAACTTGGGCTGATCCTGCAGGCGCGCGGCGACTATCAGGACGCGATCAAGATCTTCCGCGCGGCCTCGGCGCTTGTGCCCAGTTTTCTCATGGTGCGCGTTAACATCGTGCGCTGCTTTATGGAGCTGGGCGATTTGGCCGAGGCCGAACGCGAGGCGCGCGAGTACATCGCCATTGCACCAGGCGCCGATAGCCTGACGCTGCTGGGCACTGTGCAACAGGCGCAGGAGCGTCATCAGGATGCGCTGGTCACGGCCGAGACGGCGCTGAAATATGGGCCGAACCTGCGCGGGCTGCGCTACAATTACGCGACCGCCTTGGAGAAAGTGGGGCGCGGTTCTGAAGCGCTCGGCGTGTTCGAGAAGCTGGCGCGTCAGGAACTCGATACGCCCGATCTGGCGCTGCACTTCTCACGCGCGCTCTATGCCGAGGGCCGCAAGACTGACGCGGAGGCGATGGCGCTGAAGGCGGTGGAACTATGGCCGCACGTGGCGGCGCTGCACAGCTCGCTATCGCGCATGCGCCAGTTGGCGGGCGCCGCGGAGGCCAGCGTCGCCGCGAACGAGGCGGCGATACAGGCGTTTCCGAAGGATTTGTCGTTGCGCCTCGCGTGCGCGGACTCGCTGCATCGGGGGGGCTACAACGCCAAGGCGTTCAATGTACTGGAGGAAGCTCTACGCCTTGCGCCGGAGTCGCCGGTCTTGCTGAACGCGGTCGGCGTGGTGCTCGACGAATTGGATCGCCCGCTGGACGGGCTGAGGGCGCTGCGCCGTGCGGCCGAGATCGCACCCTCGCGGACGGCTCAGCGCAATCTGCTTTCGACGCTGCTGCGTGCGGGTCAGCCCGAGGAGGTGCTGCGCATCGTGAACGAGCTGCGGGTTGAGCAACCGCATGAGCAATATTTGATCGCCTGCGCGACGACGGCGATGCGGATGCTGGATCATCCGGAGTATCGGGTCTGGTGCGATTACGATCGGTTCGTGCGTACCTACGAGGTCGCACCGCCGCACGGCTTCTTCACGACCGAAGCGTTCAATGCGGGCCTCGCGGTGTTCTTGCGCGGTCAGCACAAAACCAACGCGCATCCGCTGGATCAGCACTTGCCGTACGGCACGCAGACGGGGCGCAGCCTGCTTGGCGTCGATGAACCGGTGATCAAGCATTTCTTGGCCGCGATGGATGTCGCGGTGCGAGATTATGTCGGGCGTTTGCGCGACGGCGATCCGATGGGCGCGCGCCGCTCGAAGCACTCGCGCTACAGCGCTTTGTGGTCGGTACGACTGGTCGACGGCGGCTATCAGCCGAACCATGTGCATGATCGCGGCTGGATCAGTTCAGCGTATTTTGCCTCGATCATGCCGGGCGAGCGGCCGAAGGACCCGCGCGCCGGTTGGCTAAAGTTCGGCGAAGCCAACCGGGCGCCCGCTGGCTGCGGGCCGGAGAAGTTCATCGAGCCACACCCGGGGATGCTGGTGCTGTTTCCCTCCTATATTTGGCACGGGACCGTCCCGTTTGAGGGGGCCGAGCGCTTGAGCATGGCGTTCGATATGATCCCGAGCTGAAATGCGGCGGCGCGCCTCGCTGTGCGGCGCGCGCCGATCGGCTAGACTGTACAAGTGACCGACGCGCCAGTATTGCCACGCCGCTTCTACAAGACCGCGAGCATCGCTGCGCGTGACGGCGGCTATGGCGTTGCCCTGGATGCGCGGACATTGCGCACGCCGGGCGGGGCAGTGTTCGTCGCGCCGACGCAAGCGCTAGCCGAGCTGTGCGCCGCGGAATGGGCGGCGCAGGGCGAGTTCGTCGTGCCGGCTTCAATGCCGGTCAGCCAACTTGCGTTCGCCACGCTGGATTGGACGGCGAAAAATCGCGATCAGTTGGCTGACTACATCATGAGTTTTGGCGAGACCGACCTTTGCTGCCACCGGGCCGAGGCGCCAGCCGATCTCGTCGCAGCGCAGGCCGCCGTGTGGGACCCTATCGTAGAGTGGGCGGCGAATGGACTGGATGTGGCGTTGCCGGTGGTGACTGGCATCGTTGCGGCGCGTGTCGATCCCGCCGCAACCCGCGCACTCCGCGCACAGGCTTTGGCGCTGGATGATTTTCATCTCACCGCGCTCTCGCAGGCGACCGGCTTGGCGGGATCGGTGCTGATTGGATTTGCGCTGGTGCGTGGCGCGCTTGGGCCGGAGGAAGCGTTCGCGGCGGCGGCGTTCGACAATCTTTGGAGCTTGCAGCGCTGGGGCGAAGACGCCGAGGCGCGCGCGCGGCTCGATCGCCAGCACGCCGAGTTCGGTGCGATTGGGCGTTATCTGAGGGCGCTGCAATGAATGCCGATGCACTGAAACAAGGACGCGCCGCCATGACGGCGCGAGATTTCGGCGCCGCGGAGAAGATCGCGCGCGCCGCGATCGCGCAGGCGCCGGACTCCCAAGGCTACGAATTGCTGGCCAATGCCTTGCGCGCCCAGGAGCGGCTGGAAGAAGCACTGACGGCGGCCGAGCGCGCCGTCAGCCTCGACGAGACCAACGCCAGCGCCCAGCACGGACGCGCTTTTATCCTCTCACGCCTGGGCCAGTTCGCCGATGGGCTCGCCATCTACGATCAGCTGATTGCGGGCGGCATGGCGCATCCCTCGCTGTCGCTCAATCGCAGTGTGGCTCTGCTCGGGTTGACGCGGGATGCCGATGCGGAAGCGGCGCTTCTGGATGGCATTCGGCGCTGGCCGCAGGACCGCGGACTTCAGAACATGCTGGCGAGCCTGCGCTGGATGCGCGGCGGCGGCGAAGCATTCGCGCGCGACTACGAGGCGGCTGTTCGGCGCGACCCGGATTCGCTTTGGCTGCGCATCGGCTGCGCCGATCTGCTGCGGCGCGCCGATCTGCACGCGCGCGCGGAAGTGGTGCTGCGCGAGGGTCTGGAGCGGACAATCGGCAACGGCCCGCTGCAGGGCGCGCTCGGCGTTTTGCTCGACGAGATGGATCGCGCCGACGAAGCGCTGCCGCTCTTGCGTGCCGCCGTCGCCGATGCGCCGAACGTGCCTTACGTGCGCGGCAATCTGATCAACGGCCTGTTGCGGCTTGGCCGCGGCGATGAAGCGCTGCGGGAAATCTTGCCGTTGCGCGCGGCGGAACCTCTGAACGGCGATTGGGTTTGCTACGAGGCGATGGCGTACCGCCAGATGGGCGACGCGCGCTATCACGAACTCTGCGACTACGATCTGATGGTGCGGCCCTTCGATCTCGATCCGCCGGCCGGGTTCGCATCGATCGGCGCCTTCAACGAAGCGTTGCGCGACAGTCTGAACCGCTTGCACGTGCTTGAGACGCACCCGCTCGATCAATCCTTGCGCCACGGCTCGCAAACGACGCGTAGTTTGCTGACCGTCAACGATCCCGTCATTCGCCAATATCTGCGCGCGCTGGAAGAACCGATCCGCGCCTATATCGCGACCATGAAGAAACCCGATCACCCCTGGAGCGGTCGCAAGAGCGAAAACTTCAGGCTCTCCGGCTGCTGGTCGGTGAAGCTGAAACCCAACGGCTATCATGTGAACCACCTTCACCCGGAAGGTTGGATCAGCTCGGCCTATTATGTGAGCCTGCCTGACGTCGCCAAGAGCGGCGAAACGCAGGAGGGCTGGATCAAGTTCGGCGAGCCGCGTTGGCCGCTGCCGCATTGCGGCGTTGAGAAGGTGATCCAGCCGCAGGAGGGGCGCCTCGTGCTATTCCCCTCTTACATGTGGCACGGGACGATACCGTTCTCGGAGGGCGAACGGATGACGGCGCCGTTTGACGTCGTCCCAGTGTGATCTGGCCCTTGTCTTAAGGGCGGCCATACGCATAACGGGCGGCGGAGATATTTATGAGCACCGACGCCATTCTCGACCAGGCAGAGCTTTCCCTCAACAATCGCGACGTGGCCGGCGCCGAGCGCATCTTGACGCAGCAATGGCCCGACATGGCGCGCGCGCCGGGCGACGTGCTGAATCTCATGGCGATGGTGCGCCTGGCGCAAGGCAAAGGCGGCGAGGCCGAGCGTCTCATTCGCGGCGCGATCAGCGCTGAACCGAATTCACTGCGGCATCATATTCAGATGGGCCATATTCTGACCGCGCTTGGAAATCACTCAGGCGCAGTTGAGGCGTTTACCAACGCCTCGCGCATCGACCCCAAATGGCCGGGCGTGTTCGTTGTGCTGTCGCAAGCCTTCTACAGCCTTGAGCGTTTCAACGATGCTGAGCGTAGCGCCCGCCAAGCGGTTGCGAATACGCCGACGTCTGGCGCCTTCGAGGCGCTTTCGAACGCGCTGCGCGCACAAGGCAAGGCGCAAGATGCGTTGAACGCGGCCGATGAAGCGCTGCGTCTCGACTGGCAGGATCCGAACGCGCAGCATGCGCGCGCTGCGGCGCTGATGCAGCTCAATCGGCCGCAGGACGCGCTGACGATTTTCGATGAACTGCGTTCGCGCGGCATCGATCTGCCGGTGCTGCATATGAACCGCGGCGCGGCGCTGGAAGCGCTTGGTCGCAAGGACGAGGCGCGCGCCGTGTATGAAGAGGCGGCCCGCCGCTGGCCTAACCTGCCCAATCTGCAGGATCGCGTGGCGGCGGCGCGCAAGCGGGTCTGAGTGCGGGCGTTGCGGGCTTGCTAGCGGCGGGCCCGGCCATTAACCCGGACCCGTGAGAGATTTCATTCTTCTGGCCGCGCTTGTGGCGGCGGCGTGCAGCGCAGCGCCGTCGGCCGCGCCGATCATGCCGAGCGCTGTAGCCGCCTGGACCTCGCCGGATGGCGTGATCAGCGTGACAATCCCTCCGGGCTGGGAAAATGCCGAAGATGCGAGCGCCGACGAGCAGCGCCTGCTGACGGTCGCCTCGCCAACGCAGATTCAGGGCCAACGCGCATTGCGGCAATGCTCTGTAGAATTGCGCCGCGATCGGGATCTCACGCAGGCGGCCATCGATGCCGCTTACGAGTCCGCGACAGCGCTCAGTCTGCTCGGTCCTCCAAGCTTGGGGAACGAGGTGCGCGCATTCTCGAAGACGACCATCAACGGCGTTCGCGTCATTTCATTTGATCGTTCGACGGGTGATTTCCGCCAATTGCAGACCACCTTCGCGATCCGTGGCGCCGATGCAGCGTCGCGCTACACCGTTGCGTGCGGCGCCGTCGGCGGTGAGAACGCTGACATCGACATCGCCGCCATGCAGCAATTTATGTCCTCGCTCGCGATCACGGCGCCGGCCGCGCAATGAAGATACAAGTCCTCAGCCTCGCTATTTTGATCGCCACGGCCGGCATTGCACGCGGGCAGCAGGAAGACGTCTATCACGAATCCGGCGTCTCGTTCGCCTATCCAGGTTGGGAACGCTTTGAGCCGCCACACGTCCGCGAAGGCGAATTGATCTCAGTGCGGCTCGGTGAACCGCTACGAGCGTGCACACTTGCGCGGATCGATACTCACCGCGCCGGCGACAACGCCACTCAAGAATGGATCAACGCGCGAATGACTGAGCGCGCCGACGCGTTTGTTCAGACGATGCGCCATGCTGGCATGATCGTTTCCACCGAGACACTGACAATCGATGGCGTGACGGTGATTGATGCTCGGACGGTCGGAGTCCAACGGACTCAACCCGATCGTGGTCATGACCGCTTCTTTGCGGTGCGTCACCAAGACCAAGTCTCCAGTTATTGGATAGATTGCCTGGTGTTTGGTGAAGAAACACCGGCGGATCGTGCTGCTGTGGATGCACTGATGAACTCGCTTCACTTCGATTAGGACTAATTATGAAAGACATCATCGCCGCACTGGAATCCAAGCGCGCCGCCGCGCGGGCGGGCGGGGGCGAGAAGCGCCATGCGGCGCAGCACGCCAAGGGCAAGCTGACGGCGCGCGAGCGGATCGAGCTGTTGCTCGATGAAGGCTCGTTCGAGGAGTTCGACATGTTCGTCGAACACCGCAGCCACGAGTTCGGCATGGAGAAGACGAAAGTGCCGGGCGATGGCGTCGTCACCGGCTGGGGCACGATCAACGGGCGGTTGGTCTATGTGTTCTCCAAGGACTTCACCGTGTTCGGCGGCTCGCTCTCGGGGGCACACGCGGCCAAGATCTGCAAAGTGCAGGACATGGCGATGAAGAACGGCGCGCCGATCGTTGGCATATTCGACGCAGGCGGGGCGCGGATTCAGGAAGGCGTGGAATCGCTCGCGGGCTACGCCGACATCTTTCAACGCAATATTCTGGCCTCTGGCGTCATCCCGCAGATCAGCGTCATCATGGGGCCGTGCGCGGGCGGCGACGTATACTCGCCGGCGATGACCGACTTCATCTTCATGGTGAAGGATACCTCTTACATGTACGTCACCGGTCCCGAGGTCGTGAAAACGGTGACAAACGAGATTGTCACCCACGAGGAACTCGGCGGCGCGCGCGTGCATGCGGCGAAGTCCGGCGTCGTGGACGGCGCCTACGAGAACGATTTTGAGACGCTGACGCAAATGCGCCGCCTGATCGATTTTCTGCCGCTCTCGAACCGCGAAAAGCCACCGACGCGGCCGCATTATGATGACGTGGCGCGCGAGGAGACTTCGCTCGACCGCTTGATCCCGGACAATCCGAACAAGCCGTATGACATGAAGGAGCTGGTCGAGAAGGTCGCTGACGAGGGTGATTTCTTCGAGATCGGCTCGGAGTTCGGCAAGAACATCCTCACCGGCTTCGTGCGGCTCGATGGCTCGACTGTCGGGATTGTGGCGAACCAGCCGATGGTGCTGGCGGGCGTGCTCGATATCGACGCTTCCCGCAAAGCCGCGCGGTTCGTTCGCTTCTGCGACGCGTTCAACATTCCGATTGTAACGTTCGTGGACGTGCCGGGCTTCCTGCCGGGCACGCGCCAGGAGCTGGGCGGACTCATCAAGCACGGCGCCAAGCTCTTGTTCGCCTACGGCGAAGCGACGGTGCCGAAGGTGACGGTGATCACGCGCAAAGCCTATGGCGGCGCCTACGACGTTATGAGTTCGAAGCACCTGCGCGGCGACGTGAACTATGCGTGGCCGAGCGCCGAGATCGCGGTGATGGGCGCGAAGGGCGCGGTCGAGATCATTTTCCGCGCCGATATCGGCGATCCCGAAAAAATCGCCGCCCGCACCAAGGAATATTCCGACCGCTTCGCCAACCCGTTCGTGGCGGCCAGCTTAGGCTACGTCGATGACGTGATCATGCCGCGCGAAACCCGCAAACGCATCATCCGCGCGCTCGGCACGCTAAAGAACAAAAAACTAGAGAACCCCTGGAAGAAGCACGACAATATTCCGCTGTGAGGGTGCGTGAGTGGCGAGCGTGCTACGCGCCTGCAATGGCTCCTACGTTCGTCGAATTGGATTGAACCTTCTCCCTCCTTTGGGAGGGAGAGGGCAGGGTGAGGGTGGAGCGCGTGTGGCGTGTGATAGGCATCGCGCAGCTCTTGCAGAATTTCGCGCCGTACCCTCACCTAACCACTCCCGCACATGCGGGAGAGGGACGACAGAGCGAATATTGGTCGCAGTCGGGCAATTCCCTGCATTACCCAGCTCTTTCGCGCTGTGCGGCTCGAACGCCTAAAGCGCTTCCGCATCCGGCGTGACCAGCGTAACCTCGGTGCGCGAGGCGGATAACTACCTTTGATGCGGCCACAAAAAGGAGGCCCCAATGCGTGCGTTACTTCTCTGTTCGGCGCTATCAATCGGCATGATCCTCGCCCCGGTGGCCGTCGCGCAAGACTATGCGGCGATGGAAAACCTCGATCAGGCGATGACCGCCGCGCAAGCGCAGGCAGCGCATCCGGGGGATGAAAACCTTACCTGCGATCAGCTGCAGGAAGAGATCACAACGACCATGTCCGATCCGGCGGTGCAGTCGGCGGTGGCGGCCAATGGCGCCGACGCGCAGGCGCAAATGGATCGGATGAACGAAGCGCGCGGGCAGATGCGCGCGCAGATGGCGACCAGCATGTTCATGGGGCTGGCGAGTGCGTTCATTCCAGGCATGGGCTACGCGCAAATGGCGACGCAACAGATGCAGGCGGCGCAGTATCAGCGTCAGCAGCAGCAAAACATGGCGCAGATGGCCACGATGATGGAACGCATGACGCCGATCATGCCGCAAATGATGCGCGGTCAGCGTGTCTATGAATTGGCGCAAGCGCAGCAGTGCGCGTTCATTCAACAATAAGCTTGCCGCTTTGCCCGCGACGCCGACATTCACGGTGGTGATCCATGATAACGGCAATCGCGCTCGGTGTCTTTGACCGGCGCTGACGCGCCTCGGCGCGGTGCGACGAACAGCGAGGTTTGCGCGGCGTATTCCTACAAGGCGCCGGGCTAGCGACGAGGCCCGCTGGTTTTGCGATGGAAGATGGTCGCGGGCGCGCCTTCCCGGGGATAGAGAGGGCCATGCGAGTTCTCGTCGCCACCGCGCTGCTTGTTGCGCTCGCCGCATGCGAGGACGCCGCGCCGTCGGCGCCGCGCGGACAGGGCGCCGAAACGCCGCCTCTGGCCGGTGAGTTCAAGCCTGCATCCAATACGGCGCGCGGTATTACCGGCGCGATGGTGATTCAGCGTGCCGGCGTGACGTTCGAGAACGGCGTTACGCTCTATACCCGTACGCTCAACCCGCGGCGCGGCGGCGATCTCATCGCCAAGAACGGCGATAGCTTTGCTGCGGCGATTGTCGGTCCGGGTTCGTTGAACGTTGAACTGCGCCGCGTGACCGAGCAAGTGTTGCCGGCGGGCGTGATCGGTTTGTGCGGCGCAGAGCAGCCGCAATACGTTGCGCTGGCGTATGACGCGCGCGCGACCAGCGTCACCATGCTCGTGTTCAGCGGCAGCGAGCCGCCCGGACCGGAGGCCTCCAACAGCCGGGTGTGCGCGCGGTTCGGATACGCCGCGCCGGACGGCGCCCGCACCAGCGAAGGCGTTGTGCTCTAGTCCGGTTTGCCCATCGGCTTCGTCGGCTCTCCGAGTTCGTAGAATTCAGTTCCTTTTTCGGTCTGCATCAGCAGATAACGTTTATCGATCTCGGGGTAGGAGACGACGTCGATCGGCTTGTCTTCGCCGCCCATGAGATAGACGCACTCTTCCGCATACGTATTGCGCAGAAGATGCGGCACGGAGGGCGTTGCAAAGCCCATGAAGTCGCCGGGGCCGACTTCAGTCGTCTTGCCGTCGATGTCAGCCATGGCGCGGCCGGAGATGATGTAGATCCATTCTTCTTCAAGCATGTGGGCGTGATAGGCGAAGCTGTCTTTGCCGGGCGGAAGCTTCACCAGGCTCACATGCGCGCGGTTCATGCCGGCGAGGCGCGAAAGACCGGCGGCGCGAAAGAGCGAGTTCGGGTTGAGCTTCTGGCTGAACGGGCGGAACGCGGCCTGCTGTTCGGACGCGCGCCACAAGGGCTTCTTGGACTCGGGCATGCTCAATCCTGGACCGCCGGCGTCCTCGCCGGCAACGGTCGCTGATCTCGAACGGGCGGCGCGGATCGAAACACCGGATGCCGGCCGAGGGCGTCGGCGGTCTAATCCTCTAGAACCGCACCGGCTCGTAGGGACGCCATTCGCCGCCGAGCAGGAGTTCAAGCGGCCGGAACTCGGCTTTGTAATGCATCTTGTCGGAGCCTGGTATCCAGTAGCCGAGATAGAGATAGCCAAAGCCGGCGGCGCGAGCTTGCTGGATATGGTCGAGGATGATGTAAACGCCGGGACTGCGGCGGACGTCATCGGGTTCGAAGAACGAATAGACCATGGAAAGCCCGTCACCGAGCGCATCGACGAGCGCCGCGGCGGCCAACTCGCCTTTGTTGGGACCGGCGCTGTAGCGATACTCGACGATGTGGGTGTGAACCGCCGATTCCTCCACCATGGCAGCGAAGTCGGTGAAACTCATTTCGGCCATGCCGCCATCGGCGTGGCGCGAGGCGAGATAGCGGCGCAGCAGGAAGAATTGCTCTTCGGTGGCTTGAGCCGGGCGGAGCGCGCGCGTGAGATCGGCATTGCGCAGCATGATTTTGCGCCAGCGGCGACTGAACTCGAATTTCTCAACCGGCACGCGCGCCGAGATGCACGCATCGCACGCGTCGCATGAGGGGCGGTAGGCGATGTTCTGCGACCGGCGGAAACCGGCGCCGGTGAGCACGTCGTGAAGTTCGGTCGCTTCGATGCCGTCGAGCGCGGTGAAAACCTTGCGTTCTTTCCGGCCCGGCAGATACGGGCAGGGAGACGGCGCTGTCAGAAAGAAGCGCAGGTTCTTGGTTGGAAACGGCTTCGTCACGTCGATCTCATGGTCGCCGAACCTTTCACGGCGTCAAGATAGCTCACGCATTGCACGCTGTTAGACTTAACGAAGGCTTGTCTGTTCCAGCGCCGGCCTAAAAAACTTTCCACACACCACGATTACCTCTCCGATTTGGGGAAATCTCTGTTATCGTCCTCGCATCTGCCGCGCGGACTGGGGGAGCTGTTCGGCCTAAGCAGATGGAGGCGCTCATGGCGCAGCCTGTGACGGCCATCCTTTCACGCCAGGGCGAGCTTGCCGCCAAGGCGCGCCAATTCACGAACGACACCAACGAGGCCAGCCTCTTGGTTGGGCGCGTGGTTTCCCGCGCGCTAAGTACGTTCAAGGGCACGGAAGCCCAAGACATCATCACCCATGCGATGAGCCGCGATTTAGACCGGCTGATCGAGCAGCTGAAGAAAGCGCGCCACTAGGGGGCGAGGCGCTCCGCGCGGCCGAGCGGATCGGGCAAAGGCTCACCGTCCGCGACAAATTGCAGTGACACTGAATTGATGCAGTAGCGCAGACCGCCAGCGGCGCGTGGGCCGTCGGGGAAGACGTGACCTTGGTGGCTGTCGCAGCGTGCGCACCGGGTTTCGATGCGGCGCATGCCGTAGGAATTGTCTTCGATGGCGACGACGTGCTTAGGGTCGATCGGCGCAGTGAAGCTCGGCCAGCCGGTGCCGCTGTCGAACTTTGTGTCCTGACGAAAGAGCGGCAGACCGCACAGGCGGCAGCAATAGACGCCAGATTTCTTCTGATTCAGAAGGCCACCGCAGAACGCGGCTTCAGTGCCGTGGTGCAGAAGCACACGGCGTTCGTCTTCGTCGAGGCCCGCTTCAAGGCGCGCGCGCTGTTGTGCGCTAGGCGCGCTGAGATCGAAGCCGGAGGCTGAAATTGTCATGGGCGCTAACTTGGTGAACGTCGCCAAGTTCGTCCAGGGCGACGCGGCGGTTACACCACGCCGTCGCTACCGCCATAGAGCTTGCTGAGATGCGAGACCAAGCTTTTGGCGCCAGCGCTGATCTGATCGTCGCTGAATTTGGTGCGCAACTGGCGCGCGGCGTCGGCGAGGCCCTTGGGCTCGTAAGCGAGCTTGCGTTTGTACTTCTTGGCGATGTGCTCGATCAGAAGGTCGGCCTTCTCCTGCGACGGCCCCATAATCGGCTTTAGCGTTTGCTCAAGCTCGCGCACCAGCGGATCGCCTTTCGGCTTGGGGGCTTTCTTGGGAGCGGGCAGGGCGGCCGCAAGCAGGGTCTTGTCCGAGTGATCTCGCGCTAGCTTGAAGATGCGGCGAACGTCCTTTCGCGAGCGGCGGCCGAGGGCCGCGCGCAGCAATTTGGCGTCGGCCGGTTTGAGCGTCATTGCGAGGCCCGGCGCAGGATGGCCGCCGCGGCGCGCGCGAGGGCTTCTTTCGCTGGCCGACCGCCCACCCGCATCATGGCAGTCACGTTAATCGGATTGGCGGCGAAGCGCTCGGTTGGCGTTGAGCGCAGAACTGCCGAATAGGGCACTTCATCGGGCAGTAGCGCCGCGCCAAAGAAAGGCGCGTTCTGAATCTCCGACCGCGTCAGCGTATCGGCGTCGCCAGTTTCTCCGGAGCGCGTGCGATCATTCACGCCATTCAAGAGCACCGAGAATTCCTCCGGCCGCAACGGCCTTCCCCTGACCTCACGCACGACATGCTCAAGCATGTTCAAACCGGTGAGCGAATAGCGCTCGGGACGCACGGGGGCGACGATGTGGTCGGCGGTGGTGATCGCCAGACGGGTGAGGAACGTGGCGCACGGATTGGAATCGATGATCACCGCGTCGGAACGGGCGCGGAGAGCGGCAACGAGCGCGCGAAAGCGGGTGAAGGCTTCGGCTTTATCGCGATCGGGGCGGGTGTCGAGGGTGAATTCGAATAAGCGTTCGTCGCCAGCGACGATCTCGAAGTTTGGCGCTTTGCTGCCGCGTCTGGCGCGGTTCAGCGGGATCGAGATGGCGCCAAAATCGCCGCGCGGCGTCGCATGGTCGCCGCGCGCGTTGAGAATGCCATAGAGCGTATGGTTGCGGTCGCGGATGCGGTTGCGCTCGCCGGGCGAGAGAAAATACTGCGTGAGATTGTGCTGGGGATCGAGATCGATAAACGAGATCGCGCGCTTGTCGGCCAGGTGCGCTGCGGCGAACAAATTGGCGGCGAGCACGGTTTTGCCGACGCCGCCCTTGATGTTCAGCATTGCGATGACGCGGCCGCGGCCGTTGGCAGCGCGCGCGCGTTCGACGATTTGAGCGAGACTCTCGGAGCGCGCACCACGGCGAAGATCGATGAAGGTGGCGGTGTCGAGCGTTTGGTTGATCCAGGAATCGCCTGCAAGGTCCGCCGTCTGGACGACGACGATGGCGCGCCCATTGTTGAGGGCGGCGGCCACCTCTCGGCGGACCCAAGCGCTCTCCTGGGCCGCGGGTGACGCGAGGACAATGACGACCGCCGATTGGCCGACCGCTTGAACGAGCGTGCCGAGCTTGTCCTGGACGCGATGGTCGGGTCCGGAGCGCAGAACCGTCCATCCGTGCTGTTCCAATTCAGCTGCGATGGAGCGTGCGGCGTCGGCGTCGTCCGGTTCGAAGGCGAGATACGCCGCTATTGCCATGAAATCGTTCCGCCCAGCCCGAATGTGGTAACCCTAGTCGGGGGCATTACGCCTTGGCAATGCGGCGTGGCTCCCCTTTGAGGGGCGGCCCGTGGCAGGAACCCAGGCGCCACACCAAGACTTGGCGGCTATGTCAGATCCGGCCCTTTTCGAGCTTTTCCAGCGCTTGGCGATGGCGCTCGGGATCGGCTTTCTTGTCGGCGTCGAGCGCGGCTGGAAGCACCGCGATGCGCCCGAGGGCGCGCGCGCCGCTGGTTTGCGCACCCACGCCGTTATCGGCTTGAGCGGCGGTGTCGCCGGCGCGCTGCTGCCGGTGATCGGCGAGGTCGGATTTGCGGCGCTGACGCTGGTGTTCGGCGCAGCGTTCGTGACCTTCAAGGTACGCGAAAGCCAGCGCGACAATGATCTATCGGTCACCGGTACGATAGCGGGGCTGCTGGTGTTCGCGCTCGGTGTCTACGCGATGTGGGGTGACCTGCGTGTCGCCGCCGCCGCTGGCGTGGCGCTGGTCGGGCTGCTGGCGTTCAAGGATGCGCTGCACGAGTGGTTGGACAAGGTGACGTGGAAAGAGCTGCGCTCGGCGCTGCTCATTCTCGGCGCAACATTCATCGCGTTGCCGCTTCTGCCGGATCGCGCCATCGACCCGTGGGGAGCGATCAACCCGCGTGAGCTATGGCTGCTGACGATCCTCGTCGCTGGCGCTTCGTTCGCGGGTTACGTCGCGGTGCGGGTGCTGGGCAGCGATGTCGGCGTGCTTGCGGGCGCTGCGGCCGGCTCGCTTGTCTCATCGACGGTGGTGACCGCCGAGTTGGGCCGGCGCGTAAAGAGCGGCGAAACACACGCGATGGTGGGCGGCGCGGCGGCGGCGATTGCGGCGGCAGTCAGCGTGGGGCGCGTGATCGCGCTGTTGGCCGTGACCGCGACGCCAGTCGTGCCCGAGGCGGCGCCCGCGTTAGTGGCAGCGCTGCTGGTGTTCGCAGGGGCCGCGTTCGCGATGCGCTATTTCGACCGCGAGGGCGATAGCGCCGATTCATCGGGAAAGCTGCGCAGTCCGCTCAACCTGGCTTCGGTATTTCAGTTCGCGCTGTTTCTTGGCGCGGTCATCATCGTTGGCCGCATCGTGGCCGACGGCTTTGGTCAGGCCGGGCTGCTGCCCTTTGCCGCCACGGCGGGCTTAGCCGACGTCGATGCGGTGACGCTGGCGGCAGGGAGCCTCGTGCGGGGCGGCCTTGAGCCAGCGGTCGGAGCGCATGCGGTTATGATCGCGGTGCTGATGAACACGCTCGCCAAAGGGGTCATCGCCTTTGTGACCGGCGGCTGGCGCTATGCCGGGCTTTATTTTGCGGCGGCTTTGGCGGCGACAATTGCCGCAGCGGTGGTTTGGTTCTTGGTCACCCCGCTGATTGCGCCCATGTTGGGTGAGCAGGTGCAGCAAGAGGTCTCGCTTGTGACCGCAATGTTCGGCTAGGGTTCGGGAACGATGAAGGAAAAATGGACCCCCGCGGGCTGGCGCTCGAAGCCAGCCAAGCACATCCCGACGGATTACCCGGACGGCGATCACCTTGCGCGCATCGAGCAGCAACTGCGCTCCTATCCGCCGCTCGTGTTCGCAGGCGAGGCGCGCAATCTGAAGGCGCGCTTGGCCGAGGTGGCCGCCGGCAAGGCGTTCCTGCTGCAGGGCGGCGATTGCGCCGAGAGCTTCAAGGAATTTCACCCCGACAACATCCGCGACACCTTCCGCACGCTGATGGCGATGAGCGTCGTGCTCACCTTCGCGGGTTCGAAGCCGGTGGTGAAGGTGGGGCGTATCGCCGGCCAGTTCGGCAAGCCGCGTTCCGAGCAAGTCGAGACCCAAGACGGCGTGACGCTGCCGTCCTATCGCGGCGACAACATCAACGGCATGGATTTCACGCCGGAATCACGCACGCCCGATCCGGAGCGTTTGCTGAAAGCGTATTCGCAATCGGCCGCGACGCTGAACCTGATCCGCGCGTTCGCCAACGGCGGTTACGCCGACTTGCATAACGTCCATCGCTGGATGGTTGGCTTCGTGGCCGATAGTCCGCAGGGCAAGCGCTATCAGGAAATCGCCGACCGCATCTCGGAAGCCATCGACTTCATGGAAGCGTGTGGGATCACGCCGCAAAACGTGCCGCAGGTGCGTCAAGTTGATGTCTACACCAGCCACGAGGCGCTGCTGCTTGGCTATGAAGAGGCG
>JADLHI010000113.1 GCA_020848895.1 Hyphomonadaceae bacterium | reverse complement strand
CTCATCATCGAGGCATGCTGGTTCGGCGCCCGCCGCTTCGATCAATTCCGCACGCGCACGGGCTTGCGCCAATCGCTGCTGAGCGACCGCTTGAAGAAGCTGGTCGCCGCCGAAGTGCTATCGAAGGTTCGCTATTCGTCGGCGCCGCCACGGTTCGAGTATCGGATGACGCGCAAGGGCCAGGATCTCTATTGGGCCTCGCTGATGATGCTGCGCTGGGAGCGCCGGTGGGGATCTGAGGCTGGCAACAAGTACGAAGTAGAACTGACGCACAAGACGTGCGGCAAGCGCTTCGAGCCGGTCCCAACCTGCACCGCTTGCGGCGATGAAATCAGCGCCAAGGATATGTCATGGAGTCCGGGGCCGGGGGTTGGTTGGATGTCGGCGCAATACAGCCGGCGCCGTCAGCACCGGGACTCGCCGCGCCACCGGCCGCCCACCTCGATGCTGATGGATGAGGTGGCGCAGATCATGGGCGATCGTTGGGCTGGCCTGGTGCTGCGCGCGTTGTTCACCGGCTTGCGCAAGTTTGACGGAATCCTGAACGATTCCGGCATGGCGACGAACATCTTGTCCGAGCGTCTGCAATGGTTGCTCGGCAAAGGTCTGATCCGCACGCACGAATATAGCGCCGTGCCGAAGCGATACGAGTATCGGCTGACGCAGAAGGGCATCGATTATTATCCCCTGTTGCTGATGCTGATGCAGTGGGGCGATAAGTATTACGTTGCGCCTGAAGGCCCGCCGCTCTTGCTGCGCCACAAGCGCGACGCGCACGATTTGCGCGCGGCGGTCACCTGCTCGGCGTGCGGCGGCGAAGTGCGGCCGCACGACGTCGATTTCAATGTGATCGAACCCAAGCGCACGGTTGCCGCGAGCAAGGCGTAGCATTGCTTGCATAGTCGGAGTGACGGCTCTAGCGTCGCTCGAATGAACAAGACATCGAGCAAAACCGCAAACCGCGTCGTGATCGTCACGGGCGCGGGCAAGGGGCTTGGGCGCGCGTTCGCACTGCACGCGGCGGCGAGCGGCGCTTGCGTTGTCGTGAACAACCGCAAGCGCGACGGCGAAGCGAACTCGGCCGATGCTGTCGTCGCAGAAATCAAAGCGGCGGGCGGGCAAGCAATCGCGGATTATCACGATGTGCGTGACGCAGGCGCGGCCGAGGGCCTCGTGGCTGCGGCTTTGAGCGCTTGGGGGCGGCTTGACGCGCTGGTGTTGAACGCCGGCGTCAACGGCCCTGCAGCGCGTTTCGCCAGCCAGACGGGCGATGCTTTCCGCGATGTGCTGGAGACCAATTTCTTCGCCAATCTGGCGATCTTGCAGGCGGCGCTGCCGTGCATCACGGCCTCCGGCGCGGGACGGATCGTGCTGGTGGCGTCCTCGGCGGGCCTGTACGGCGTGCGCGGCCGTGCGCCTTATGCGGCGTCGAAGGGCGCGCTGGTCGGTTTGGGGCTGACGCTAGCGCATGAACTCCAGCGTGACGGCGTTGGCGTCAACGTGCTTGCCCCATACGCCACGACGCAGATGACCGCCGACACAATGGCGGCGCAAGAAAATCTAAGCCAGCGCATGACACCCGAACGTGTGGCGCCGCTCGCAACCTGGCTTGCAAGCGCCGAATGCACCGCCAATGGCGAGATTTGGGTCGCGGGCGGCGGCTATGTGCGGCGCGCGCGGATGATGGAAGGCGATGGCGCGCGCTTCGACGCGTTGGCCGACGTGTCTGCAGCGCTCGATGCGAGCCGATCGATGCAGAGCGCCGTTGGCTTCGCTGGCGCTGAAGCTTCGTTTGCGGACTTCGCGGCCAAAGCTTTGCGCTAGCTCGCCACGGACACGGATCGCCAAAGAAAGACGGGCGCCCGATGGGGCGCCCGTAAAGTCTCTGGGAGGTATTCGGCGCCTAGAAGCGCTGCGTGAGTGCGACGCCGAACTCGCGCGGCGGCCCGAACACCGAAAAGCCGATGCCGACGTTCTTGATGACGTGCAGGCGATAGTCTTCGTCGGTGAGGTTCTTGCCGTAGACCGAAACGCTGAAGCCGGTTGGAGATTCCCACGACGCGAACGCGCCAAGCAGGCCATGGCCGTCTTCCAGAACTTCCGGATTGTTCGACGGATCGAAGTAGAACTCGTCTTGCCATTGATAGTTGACGCGCGAGCTCAGCTGACCGCCCCACAGATCCCATTCGCCGTCGACGAAGACGTTGTACTGGTGCTCAGGCGAACGCGGCAGCGTGTGGCCGTCATAGAGCAGCGTGCCAACGGTCGAGACCGCGTTCGAGGTGTAGAACGCCTGCAGGCGCGTGTATGAGCCACCGATGATGATGTTCTCATTCACCGCAAACGCCGCTTCCACTTCGATGCCGGACGATTGCGCGTCGGCGTTCGAGGTTGCGAGGTTCAGCCCGAGCAGTTCGTAAACCTGCAGATCGCTGTAATCGAGCAGGAAGCCTTCGGCGTTGAACCGCAGGCGCCCATCCAGCCACGTCGTCTTCATGCCGATGGCGTAGTTGTCTAGGATTTCGCTGCGGATCGGCGTTGTCGCTTGCAGAGCGTTCTGCGCGCCGCTGACAAACGAGCCGGCTTTGTAGCCGCGATCGTAGCTGATGTAGAAGCGCGCGTGATCGACCGGTTCGACCGAGAGCGCGAGGCGCCACGTCGGTTCTTCGAACGTGTCATCGGCATTGACGTTGTACGGCGTGCCCGTCGGGCCGAGCGGAATGCCTGGCGGCAACGGACCAAGCGTGTCGTTGTCGACCGCGACCTGATGAATCTCACGCTCGTCGTGCGACCAGCGCGCGCCAGCGGTGAATTCCCAGATGTCGGCGAACGGCACTGTCATTTGCCCGAACAGCGCGTAGCTGGTGTTGGTCGCGTCTTGCAGGAAAGTGACGTCGCCGCCGAAGCTCGCCGGCGCGATCGGCAGCGCCGATTGCACGATGAAGCGCTCGCTGCGATCGACGTTCTCCTGGAACAGATAGACGCCGGCGACCCATTGCACGGTCGATGAGTCCGGCGAAACCAGGCGGAATTCCTGGCTGATCTGATCCGATGCTTCCGCGGCGCGGTCATCGACCGCGAGCGGGAAGCCCGGGAACGGCAGGCCGCCCAGATTGTCGCGCCACGCATAATCGTTGTTGCGATACGAGGTCAGCGACACGAAGTCGAAGTTCTGGCCTTCATGCTCGGCGCGGAAGGTGACGCCGTAATTGGTGCGGGTCTGGTAATTGTCCGGCGACGAGAAGCTTTGGCGGATGTCGAGCCCAGTGCGCAGGCCGTTGACGATGCCGGTGAAAATCGGATTCGTCGCCGCGGTGGTCACCGGGATGCGGGCGTGACCGTTCATGTCCTCGTCGGAATAGTCTACGCCGGCGAGGAACGACCAATCGCCCATCTCAGTCAGATACTGAGCGCGCGCGCCCCATTGCGTTCCGCCTTCGAGGCCTTGGCCCGTCGGCGCGTATTCCGCATAGCCCTCGTTGGTATTGTACTGCGCGGCGAAGCGCAGCGCCGAGTTGTCACCGAGCGCGGCGTTGTAGACGCCTTCGGCGCCGTACATGTCGAAGCTGCCGGCGCGCACGCTGATGTGGCCGCCGTTCTCGAACACGGGACGGTTGGTGTAAACGTTGAGCGCGCCGCCCGAGGCGTTGCGACCGTAGAGCGTGCCCTGCGGGCCGCGCAGCACTTCTACGCGGTTCACATCGAGAAACGCCAGCGCGCTGGCGCCGGTGCGGCCAATGGAAACTTCGTCGATGGAAATGCCGATCGAGGGATCGCTCGCGGCGGAATCGCTCGTCGTGCCGACGCCGCGAATATAGAGCTGCGGCTCGCCGATGTTGAATTGCGTGAGCGTGACGCCCGGCGCGCGCGCGGCGACGTCCTGAATGCCGACGGCGGCGGAGCGCTCGAGATCTTCTTCCGTGAACGCGGTGATGGCGAGCGGAACGTCTTGCAGGCTTTCTTCGCGGCGTTGCGCCGTGACGACGATCTCCTCAAGGCCGCCGTTTTCCTCGTCTTGCGCAAACGCGGGCGCTGCATTGAGCGATGTGGCGGCGGCGATCGCCGCTAACGAGGCGCCGAAAACGCTCAGTTTCTTTGAGTTCATGGATTTCCTCCCTGATGGCTTTGTTATTGTTCCCAGGCTTGCAATAGAAGACTGACCATGTAAATCCAATTATGCAAGTTAGGTCGATAAGAGGGTCCAGGTGGTGCATTTAGGAACCAGTTGGACCGTGGCGGCCGCCGCTTGGGCGTCGGTCGCCCTGATTTGGTTGATATTTGCTTGGCCTGAGCCGAAGGGGCGCAGCTGGCATGTCATCCTGGCGTTCGCCCCGCTGGCGATCTTCGCAATTGTCATCTGGGGGCCGGAACAATTGGCCAGTCCCGCCGCGCTCTGGCTCTTCATGGGTGGGCCGATCCTCGCGGTGCTGGCGCTGGCATGGGTTCTGGGGACCACGCTGCGCAATCACGGGGTCATGGACATTCTCTATCCGCTGACGGTGCTCGCAGCGGCGCTCGCCGCGGTATGGGCTGTCGGCGCCGATGCATGGACCTGGGCGGCGATGGCGCCGATCGCGTTCTGGTCGATCAGGCTTGCGGTGCAAACCTACGGGCAGAACGCACATGCGGAGCGCGAGCCGTACGCTTCATGGCGCAAGCGTTTTGGCGCGAAATGGCTGTGGTGGAGCGCTTTTCAGATCCACTTGCTGCAGGGCGTGACGGTCTGGATTTGGTGCGCGCCGATCGCGTTCGCCTTCGCTGCGCCAGCGCCGCGGCCATGGTGGCCGTTTATTCTAGGCGGCGTCGTTTGGCTTGCTGGCTTTACGCTGCAGACGGTCGCGGACCAGCAACTCGCCGCCTTCAAGCGCGACGCGGCCAATCGCGGCAAGTTGCTCGACACCGGGGTTTGGAGTTTTGTCCGGCATCCGAACTATTTGGGTGAAGCGCTGATGTGGTGGGGCGTTTACGCCTTCGCGCTGGCACATCCGCTGGGCTGGCTGAGCGTATTCGCACCGATCTATGTAACCTGGTTCATGGGCTACGCTTCGGCGGCGCCGTACAAGGAACGCCACATGGCGCGGACGCGGCCCGAGGCCTGGGCGGCCTATTGCAGCCGTACGCCGCGCTTCCTCCCCTGGACGGGGCCAAAAACGTCCGTTTGACGTACCGAAACCCTTGCTTGCATTAGCGGAGTTAAGTCTGTTAGCCTTCGATCAACGAGGCGAAACCCGCGCGGAGGACAGCTATGGCGGACGGCAATGCGCGGCGGATCGAGACCGGTGACCTCACCGGCGTGAACCTGCTCAACCCGTATATCCAAGGCCTTTACGAGCCTGTCGCGAAAGAGGTGACGGCGCTCGATCTCAAGGTCATCGGCGAAATCCCGAAGGACTTGCACGGGGCCTATTATCGCAACGGCCCCAATCCGGTGCATGCGCCGAAAGCGCTGCATCACTGGTTCGACGGCGATGGCATGCTGCACGCCATTCACTTCGAGAACGGCAAAGCCTCCTATCGCAACCGCTACATCCGCAGTGACGATTTCAACGCTGAAATCGCCGGGACGACCGATGCCGGCGGCGTGTTGCTGCCGGCCAACCGCGCGCGCGAAAACAAAGTCTACAAGGACACCGCCAACACCGATGTGATCATTCACAACGGCCAGCTGATGGCGCTCTGGTACATTTCCGGCACGCCGGTACGCGTCGATGCGCGCACATTGGAGACGATCGGCAACGAGACATTTGGCGGCAAGCTGCCGCGCAACGTGTCGGCGCACTCCAAAGTGGATCCGGAGACGGGCGAGTTCGTGTTCTTCGACTACGCGCTCTACGAGCCGTGGATGACATTCGGCACGGTCAGCCCGACCAACGAGTTGGTGCATTTCGAAAAGGTCGATCTGCCTGGCCCGCGTCTACCGCACGATATGGGGCTGACGAAAAACTACATCGTGCTGCACGATCTGCCGGTGATCTTCACCGAGAGCGGCATGCGCAATTCGATGTGGCAGATCAAATTCGCCGATCAGCCGGCGCGCTTCGGCATCGTGCCGCGCCGCGGCCGCGGCAGCGAAATCAAATGGTTCGAAACCGATAGCTGCTACATCTATCACGTCATCAATACCTGGGAGGAAGGCGACGAGGTCGTCATGACCGCGTGCATGATGACCCCGAACGGCTTTGCGCCGGATCCGCAATACGGCCCGTATGCCTCGATGGTGAACATTTTGGCGCTGCATGCCGTGCCGGTGGAATGGCGCATGAACATGCGCACTGGCGCATGCAAGAAGCGCGTGCTCGACGATCGCATCGGCGAATTCCCGATCGTGAACCTCGACTACGCGGCCAAAAAGACGCGCTGGTCGTATCACGTCGCGATGGCGCCCGATCAGCTGCAGAAGTTCGCGGGCCTCTACAAGTACGATCTCGAGACCGGCAACGCCGAAACCTACATGTACGGGCCGGGCATGTTCGGCTCCGAGCCGGCATTTGCGCCGCGTTTGAACGCCAAGAGCGAAGACGACGGCTATGTGGTGGTGTTCGTCACCGACGAAAACACCGGCCAGTCGGAAGCGCAGATCATTGACGCGCAGAACTTCGAGAAGGGTCCGGTCGCGCGCGTGCAAATTCCGGCGCGTGTGCCGGCGGGCTTCCACGGGACATGGGCCCGCGGCGATCAGATGGCCGGCTAATGTCGGCGTTCATCTATGACGCCGTGCGCACGCCGCGCGGCAAGGCGCGGCCCGATGGCGGGCT
>JADLHI010000112.1 GCA_020848895.1 Hyphomonadaceae bacterium | reverse complement strand
GCGCTCAGCAAATCTTGCGCGATGTCGGCGATCACGCCGCCGGGCGGATAGACAGCCGCAGCGCCCATGTCCTTCAGCGTTTGCACGTCTTCCGGCGGGATGACGCCGCCGACGACGATCATGATGTCGCCGCGGCCGCGTTCGAGCAGCGCGGCGCGGAGCGCGGGCGACAGAGTGAGGTGGCCGGCAGCCAGCGAGGAGACGCCGACAATATGCACGCCCTTGGCGATGGCTTGGTCGGCTACCTCTTCCGGTGTTGCGAACAACGGTCCGATTTCCACGTCGAAGCCGAGATCGGAGAAGGCGCTGGCGACGACCTTCTGGCCGCGGTCGTGGCCGTCTTGGCCCATTTTGGCGACGAGGATTTTCGGCGCGCAACGTTCGTTTTCCCAGAAATCCTTCACCGCGTCGCGCACGCGCTTTGCGGCGACATCGTCGCCCGCTTCGCGCTCGTAGATGCCGCGCACGAGGCGGATCGGCGGCTGGTGGCGGTTGAGGGCGCGCTCAAGCGCGGCCGACATTTCGCCGACGGTGGCTTTGGCGCGCGCGGCTTTAACGGCGAGGTCGAGGAGGTTGGGGCCAAAGGAGCGCGGGTCTTAAGACACGCTCTTGCCGGCGCCAGCGGTGGTACGCGGGCCTGAAGACCCGCGCTCCTTTGCGGCGTTCGTCAGCGCTTCGAGCGCGGCGTCCACTTCAACCTGTTTCCGCTCCGCCTTCAGACGTTTCAGTTTCTCAAGCTGCATGGCGCGCACTTTGGCGTTATCGACCTTCAGCACCGGCACGTCTTCTTGTTCGCTCAGCTGATATTTGTTCACGCCGACGATTGTCTGATGCCTCGTATCGATGCGCGCTTGCGTGCGCGCGGCGGCTTCTTCGATGCGGGCTTTGGGCAGGCCTTGGTCGATGGCTTGCGCCATGCCGCCGAGTTTTTCGACTTCTTCAATGTGCGCCCACGCCTTGGCGGCAAGATCGGCGGTGAGGCGTTCGACATAGTAGGAGCCGCCCCACGGATCGGCGGGACGGCAAACGCCGCCTTCGCTTTGCAGCAGGATTTGCGTGTTGCGGGCGATGCGGGCGGAAAAGTCCGTCGGCAGCGCAAGCGCTTCGTCGAGCGAGTTGGTGTGCAGTGATTGCGTGCCGCCGTATGCGGCGGCCATGGCTTCGACGCAGGTGCGGACAGCATTGTTGTAAACATCCTGCGCGGTGAGCGACCAGCCGGAGGTTTGGCAGTGGGTGCGCAGGGCGCGCGATTTGTCATCCTTGGGATTGAATTGCGCCGTCAGCTTCGACCATAGCAGCCGCGCGGCGCGCAGCTTGGCGATCTCCATGAACGGGTTCATGCCGATGGCCCAGAAGAACGAGAGACGCGGCGCGAACTTGTCGATGTCGAGGCCGCCGGCGATGCCGGCGCGGATGTATTCGACGCCGTCGGCCAGTGTGTAAGCAAGTTCGAGGTCCGCCGTCGCGCCGGCTTCTTGCATGTGATAGCCGCTGATCGAGATCGAGTTGAACTTCGGCATCTCGGCGGCGGTGTAAGCGAAGATGTCGCCGACGATCCGCATCGACGGCGTGGGCGGATAGATGAAGGTGTTCCGCACCATGAATTCTTTGAGGATGTCGTTCTGGATCGTGCCGCTGAGCTTGGCGTGCGGGACGTTCTGCTCTTCGCCGGCGACAATGTAGAGCGCCATGATCGGCAACACCGCGCCGTTCATGGTCATCGACACACTCATCTGGTCGAGCGGGATGCCGTTGAACAGCGTGCGCATGTCGAGAATGGAATCGATCGCCACGCCCGCCATGCCGACATCGCCGACAACGCGCGGGTGATCGGAATCGTAGCCGCGGTGGGTGGCGAGATCGAAAGCGATGGAAAGGCCTTTTTGGCCGTGCGCGAGATTGCGGCGGTAGAAGGCGTTGGAGTCTTCCGCAGTCGAGAAACCTGCATACTGGCGGATCGTCCACGGCTGCTGGACGTACATGGTCGGGTACGGCCCGCGCCCGAACGGCGCCATGCCGGGAAAGCCATCGATGAAGTCAAGCCCGGCGCGATCGGCGGCGGTGTAGGCGGTCTTCACCGCAATGCCTTCCGGCGTGAGCCAAGCGTCGCCGTGTGGAGGGCGGGTTGTGACGACATCGCTGTCGAGAGAGAGTTTGGAGAAATCGGGGAGAGTCATGGCGTGGTCTTTTCGACGAGGAGGCGCAGATAGTCTGAACCGCCGGCGCCCTCGCCGGCTTGGTTCAACCCGCACACAGCCTGCATGTTGAAACACCGGATGCCGGCGAGGGCGCCGGCGGTCCAGACTAAATGCCGCTTCATGTCGGGGGCCTCGCGCTTGATGCGAACATCGCCAGCGCAGCGGCGTCGCCGCGAAACGCGTTGAGATCGACGGGCCCGCTGATGCCGCGGCGGTGGCCGCGATTGTGGTGTTGCCAGATGATCCAGTCGTTTTGGCGGAAGTTCGGGGGCGTGGCGATGGAACGAATCCAGAAGCGCTCGCCGCGCAGTTCGCGCAGATGCGCGTCGTGGAATTCGCGCGTGGTGTAGATGATCGGGCGCACGCCATAATGGGCTTCGAGCCGATCCATGAAGATGCGTGCTTCGGCGATGACGTCCGTCATCGTCGGGCCTTCGCGGCACGGGCCCATGTGTTCGAGATCGATGGCCGGCGGCAACGCGCCGTCGACGCGCGGCACGACAGCGATGAAGTTCGAGGCTTGCCGTGCGCCGGGCTGGCAGAGCGTGAAGAAATGATAGGCGCCGCGATAGAGGCCGGCGGCGCCCGCGTGCTCCCAATTGAATGCAAAGCGCGGATCGACGTGATCGGCGCCTTCGGTGGCTTTGATGTAGGCGAAGGCGACATCATCGGCGGCGAGCGTACGCCAATCGATGGCGCCTTGGTGCCAGGACACGTCAACGCCCTGAATGTAGCGCGACGCCCAAGGTGTCCACCAACCGCCGACGGCGGCGATGATGGCGATTGAGACGAGCGCCAATACTAAAAAGCTAAGCGCCAATATGGACCGCCGGCGCCCTCGCCGGCCAGCGCCGGTGTCGGCCGGCGAGGGCGCCGGCGGTCCATAGGGCGCAGGTGTTGTCACGACGCGATGCCCAATGCTGCGTGCAGAGTCTCAAGTTCGGTGAGCGCATTTTGTCCGGCAAAAACGAACTGATCGACGCCAGCAGCCCGCAGCGCATTTTCGCGCTCGCCCGGTTTGCCGGCGAGCAGCACCCAATCGGCGCCGGCGGCTTTCAAACGCTGTGCGGCGTTTTCCGCGTGCTCGGCGTAGTGTGCGTCTGTACTCGCAATGATGGCGACGCGGGTCTTCGATGCGCGGAAGGCGTCGATGAGCGCGTCCATGCTGACGTAGGCGTCTTCGGCGCCGATGCTGGCGACGCCGCCGCTAGCCAAGAGATTGCGCGACCACTGCGCGCGCGGGCCAAACTCGGGAAGCGCGCCCAAGTTGGCGAAGAAGACGTGCGGCGATTTCGCTTCGGCTTTGGCGCGGAGCGTTTCGAAGGGTTCGGCCCAGCGGATGGGTACGAAAGGAGCGCGGGTCCTCAGACCCGCATCTATCTCCGCCGTTTCAGAAGACGCGGGTCTGAAGACCCGCGCTCCTTTGGGGGCGAACTCCGGCAACGCGGCGCCGAGCAACGGAAAGTCAGTGACGCCGGTGATGGTTTCGCGGCGCGTGGCGATAGCGCCGCGGCGGCGCTCGCGCGCTTCGGCGACTTGCGCCTGCAGCAAAGCGAGTGGCGCGGCGTGCGTTTGCAGCTGTTGCATCAGCGACCAGGCGCGGTCGGCGATTTCGCGCGTGAGTTTTTCGACGAACCAGGCGCCGCCGGCTGGATCGGCGACATGGCCGAGACGGCATTCTTCCGCCAGCACGGCCTGCGTGTTGCGCGCGACGCGGCGGCCGAAGGCTGTTGGCAAACCCAGCGCATCGGTGAGCGGATAGGTTGTGATCTCATCGGCGCCGCCGACAGCAGCCGCGAAGGCGGCGCTGGCGACGCGCAGGATGTTCGTCCATGCATCGTAGCGGGTCATCATCCGGCGCGAGGTGAAGGCGTGGATGTGCGCGGCGCGATGCTCGGGTGCGGCGCCTGAGGCTTCGAGCACGCGCGCCCAGCAGAGCCGCAGCGCACGAAGCTTGGCGGCTTCAATCAGCGCATCAGGTCCCACCGCGACCGCGAAGCTGATGGCGCGGGCGCTGTCTTCGATGCCAAGGGCGCGGGTTTCGAGGCCGCGCAGATAGGTGATGCCGCTATGGAGCGCATAGGCGATTTCTTGCGCTTCGCTGGCGCCAGCTTCGTGGACGATGCGGGCGTCGACGCGGAGGTAGCGCGCGCTGGGCAGATCACGCGTGGTTTGCGCGGCGAAGAGATAAGCGGCCAAGGCGGCTTCGCTTTGGTCGCCGCCGGTGCGCAGGTGTGCGCCCATCGGATCGAGGTTGAACGCGGTGCCCTGAACGGCGACGCCCTTCAGCTTGTCGCGCAGCAGCATGGCGCCTTGTTCGCCCGTCGCATCGAGCGAAACTGGCGCCGCTTCGAGGATGACGCCAGCGAGTGCGTGATCGAGATCGGACGCGGACTTGATGGCGACACCATCCCTGCCGTTCGGATCGATCACCAACTCAATCGCGCCGACGCCGCCTTCAAGATCCGCAAGAATTTCCTGGTTCGTGCGTTCGACATCCGGATGCGCGAAGCTCTGGCGCATGAGCCAGCCGCCACGCGCCGCGCCGCGTACGAACGGCGCCGCGCCCGGCATGCCGGAAATATCCGTCGCGGTGTGAATGTCCGGCTCGCGATAGAGCGGCTCGAGCGGAATGCCGTCAGCGGTTTTGCCGACCAGCCGCGACCAAGGCGCGCCCTTCAGCCCTTGCTCGACCAGGGCGCGCCAATCCGCTTCGTCGGCGGTTTCGCCCAGCTGCAAGGTGGTCTCCGACATTTCCCTGGTCCCTTGACGCCATGTCAGGCATCGACGCGCTTTTGAACGCACGCTACCCCTTGTGGCAACCGGAGAAAATCATGGCTCTGCCGCCTCTGTTCGACAAGTTGCGTCTGCCTGCAGTAGGCGCCCCACAATTCATCATCGCCAACCCAGAATTGGTCATCGCCCAGTGCAAGGCGGGGATCGTGGGATCGTTCCCGGCGCTCAATGCGCGGCCAGAGACGACGCTCGATGATTGGCTTTACCGCATCAAGGATGAACTCGCGGCGTATGACGAGGCGAACCCCGATGCGCCGGCGGCGCCGTATGCGGTCAACCAGATCGTGCACAAGACGAATGCGCGGCTGGATCACGATGTCGCGGCGTGCGTGAAGCACAAAGTGCCAATCGTGATCACCTCGCTCGGCGCGCGGCCGGAGGTGAACGAGGCGATTCACTCGTATGGCGGCATCGT
>JADLHI010000111.1 GCA_020848895.1 Hyphomonadaceae bacterium | reverse complement strand
GTCTCGGAAACCGCCATCGCGGTACGCCAAGCGCGCCAAAGCCTCGTCAATCGCCGGCGCGAACTCGTCGACATCGACGCCAAGCTGGCGGCGCTCCGCGCTCTGCTTGGGTTAGCACCAACCTTCGATCTCGCGACGATCGCGCCCAGCAATGCGGATTTGAAGACCGTTCGCGATCTGCACACGGAAGCGGTCAACAGGCGCGCCGATGCCGCTGCAACCGCAAGAGCGTCCGCCACCCTCGCGCAAGAGCTCAGCGTCCTCAAAGAAACTATCGACGCAGCGCGCGCGGCGGGACGCGATCGGCCATTTGGCGTCGATGCCGCTGACCTCACTGCCCTGCCGCAAGCACAATCGGCGGCGGCCGCCCAAGGCAAGCGTTTGTCAAAGGCCGCCGACGAACTCGCCCAAGACATCCGCCGCCTCGCCTTCCGCGACCTTGAACACATGCGCACACTCGCGTTTCCTGACGTGGATACGCTGCGCGGCGAGATTGAAGCGCGCCAACGTTTGGCCCGTGACATCGAGGCGCACACTTCGCGCGCCGACGAAGCGCGCGCTTCTGGGGCCGCCGCGCACGCCGCTGTGCTCCGCCTTGCATCTGGCGCCGCCGTCGCCTCGCCAGAAGCCATCGGTGATGCGCGCAACGTCCGCGACCAGGCTCTCGCACCGCTAATCGCGTCGCACCGCTCAGGGCTCGCGGACGCGCCCCTCGCGCGCCGCGAAAGAGAGATCGCGTCTGTTGTTAACGCTAACGCCGAAGCCGACGACCTCGCCGATCGCCGCACCGATGACGCCCATCGGGTTGCCGCGCTGGCGCAGCAGCGTGAGCGCGAGGAAGATGCGAAGCTCGCCCAGCGTGCCGCGGCAGAAGCGATCTCGCGTCTGACAGCGCAAGGGACCGCAAATGAGCGCACGTTCGCCAGCGCCCATCCGGACGCGACGGCCTTTGAGCCCGATCCCGGCAAACTCCTGACCCTTGCCATAGAACGAGCGCGCCTTATCGATCGCGCGAACGATCTCCAGGTCAGCCTGGCGGAAGCTGACGCGCGGCTTTCTGATCTCGAACCGAAACGCCAAGCGCTTGCTCTTGCTGAGAGCCAGCTCGGTGCGGCCACGGCAGGCAATACGAGTTTAGTCGAACGCGTGAAAACCGCCGTTGCGGCGATCAAGGCCCACGATGTTGAGCACGCCAATTTCGTGCGCGATGGCCGCGATATCGCGACGAAAGAGGCACAGCGCACGCAATTGCAAGCCGCACTGGAAGGCCACACTCGCGCGAAAACAGCCTGGTCGGCGTCTTGGTCGGAGGCCGTTGCCGCTTTGGGGCTCAAAGGTGAAGTCAGCCTGGACGAAGCTGAGCAGGTGATGCGCGAATGGGCGACAGCCAGAGGTGAACTTTCAACCGCTGCACAGACGCGCCGGCGCATCGAACAGATCGAAGCTGACGTCAAAGCCTTGGCAGAAGACGTAGCGTCCTGCGCGGGGGAACTCGGCGTCACGCTCGCATCCGATCCGGTGGAAGCTGCGGCCGATCTAAAGCGCCGCTCAGATCAAAACGAGCAGCAGTCGGCAGCGTTCGCAGAACTGGCGCCCGAACTGAACGCCGCGAAGGAAGATGTCGCGCGCGCCAACCACACGCTCAGTGAAGCCAAACGCCTGATGGAGGTCCTCAATAAGAAACTCGGCATGGATGGCGACGGCGCGACCGACGAGACGAGCGCACGGCTCAACCGGCGCGACCAGATCCAGGCGAAATTGGCCGAACTGCACGGCAAGATCAGCATCGCCGGTGATGAGATATTATTGGCGGATCTTCGTCGCGCCTGCGTCGAGCGCGACATCGATTCGCTGCGCGCCGATCAAAGCGCTCTCGATCTTGAACGCCAGCACCACGAGGAAGCTGTTAAGGCGGCCGTCGAGAGCATGAAGGAGTTCGAGACCGCGCTTCGCTCCTACGAAGACCCGACCCAGGTTAACCAAGCGATCGCGGAACGCGAATGCGCGACAAGCGACATCCACACCATTACGCAACGATGGATCGAGACCATCGTTGCGCACGATCTCCTGACTGAAGCGATCGCGCGCGTGCGCGCTGAACACCAAGATCCGCTCATTGCACGCGCCGGCGCCCTCTTCAAACTCACGACCCAGGGTGCATTTGTCGGCATCGAAGCGGACGTCGACGCTAACGGCAAGCCCGTCGTGATCGGCCGTCGCTCTGACGGCCGCGCGGTGGGAGTGAGCAAAATGAGCGACGGCACGCGCGACCAATTGTTTCTCGCTTTTCGGCTGGCGAGCATTGAACAATACGGCAAGGCGGGCGAACCGATCCCTTTTATCGCCGACGACATTCTCGTCCATTTCGACGACGCGCGCGCAGCTGCAACGTTGGAGCTTTTGGCCGAGTTCTCAAAAACGAACCAAGTTATCCTGTTCACGCACCACCAGAGCGTCCGGGACGCAGCCGCCGCATTGAACCATCCAACAGTGCAGATCATCGATCTCGACGAAGCGCCGAATGCCCTCGGCGAAAGCCAAGCCGCGTAGGACCGAGTCTAATCTCCGCCCTCTTCAACATGGGCCTCACGCATGAGATCGCCGATGCGCCGCCCGCTGATGCGGCAGGTGGCAATGACGCGATCATACGATGTGACGTTTCCGCGCCGTCCGCCGCCGGCAACGCAAACGGCTTCACGGCCTAGAGCAATACTTTCAAGGGCAGCCTTGGCGCCTGGTCCTCCCGGCGAACGAAGCTCCGGCGCATTGAAGTCAGCCAAACGCACTTCGATCCAGGTGTTGGGGTCGTCGGTTACTCCGACGCAAAGTCCATCGCCATCCCCAACATAGCGAACCGTGCCGGAGAACCTATCGCCAGAGCGCTGCGGGAGCGGACCCTCGCACGGGTCCGCGTGCGCGATCACCGGAAAAAACAGTATGGCCAAGGCGATGAGGAAGGCGCGCATTCTCATGCTTGATTCCTAGCAAGATTCGCCAATCACTTCAGATAGCCGCCGACATATTGCACCGCCTCATCCTCTGAGACGATTTCGAGCGCGTCGGCCGACAACACACGCGCTTGGATCGCCTCGATCTGCTCGGACGGCGCGTTCAGCCATTCCTTGCATGCGAAATGGTTCGTCAGGATCACCGGCATCGCCTTGGCATGCACGGGACGAACGAGATCATTGGCTTCAGTAGTGAGGAAACTGAAGAGCTTGTGCGTGCCTTGGTTTGGTTCTTTCTTGGTGCCGTAGTCGCCCCACCATTCGCCGCAGAGGCCAGCGAAGAAGAGCATGCCGCGATCGGGGGGTGCGAACCAACGGATCTGCTTTGCGCCTTTGGGTGAGATGTCCTCGTATTCGCTGAAGGCGGTGAATGGCACGAGGCAGCGGAATTGCTGCTTCAGGAGCGGTCGCCAGTGCGGGCTCTTGGTGTTGCGGATGTTAGTGACGGGCGCGTTGCCGGCTTGAGGTGGACCCGGAAGCCCCCAACGCATCTTTTGCCATTCTAGCCTGCCGGCTTCGCCGAGCTTCAGCACTGGCGCGAAGCTTTTCGGAAAGACTTCGAGAACCGCGTTGCCGA
Organism: Hyphomonadaceae bacterium; assembly: GCA_020848895.1. Classification (GTDB taxonomy): domain Bacteria; phylum Pseudomonadota; class Alphaproteobacteria; order Caulobacterales; family Aquidulcibacteraceae; genus Vitreimonas. The sequence continues at coordinate 663 of JADLHI010000111.1, read as the reverse complement.
GCAGCGGAGTGATGCGTGTCTCGCCCCACTCCTCGAAGCCGTAAAGCTCTTTTTCGAGCCCGGCCTTGCGGATGTCGGAAGCGTACCTGTTGCACATAGCGCCAATCTAGGAGGTAATCTGGCCGGCTTCTAGAATGGGAAGACGGGCGGCAGCGACATGGCGAAGAAGGTGAAAGCCAAAGCTAAGAAGTATGAGGAGCGCATCGTCCTCTTCATCGACTTCCTCGGCTTCAAAGAGCATGTCCAAAAGACAGTTCAATATCCGCCAATCCTGACGAAGCTGCTCGCCGCGATGGATCAAGTCGCGGCGATCGCCAAGGACGACAAAGAATTTCACAAGTCGCAGCGCATCACGCATTTTTCCGATTGCATCGTGGTCTCTTACCGCGTCGACGAGGAGTCCGCAGTGTTCTGGCTCTTGATGGAGATAGCGTTCTGCGTCGTCGGCCTCGTGGAAGCTGGCTTTTTACTCCGCGGCGCGCTCACCGTCGGCCCGCTCCATCACTCCAAGAAGCATGTTGTCGGCCCTGCCCTTGTCGAGGCCTATCGTTTGGAGTCCAAGGTCGCGAAATATCCGCGCGTGCTGATCGATGAAAAGATCATCGATGTGGCGAAGGCGGCGCATTCTGAAGATCACGATGAAGAGCACGAAGAGCGCTTTGT
>JADLHI010000110.1 GCA_020848895.1 Hyphomonadaceae bacterium | reverse complement strand
TGGCGCTGGCCTCACGGTTTGCGCCCATCTCGTGCGCTGGGGCGATCGGGTCACGCCGCTCGGCCAGAGCGACGCCGACCTCCCGCCGAACAAGCGCACCGCGCTCGACATCATCAACGGCATCCGCAGCGGCAAGACTAACGTCAAAGAGCGCAGCGGAGCTGGCCTACGGAATTTGACATTCGTCGAGCAGCTCTAACCGCTTGGTCAGTCATCGCGCTTTGACCCCATGATGGTTGTCACCGGTGACAAACCTTGCGGGCGGTGTGGCGCGCCGGTGTTCGTCGTTGTTCGCTAGCGCGCGCCGCGTATTTCGTGCATCGGTCCGCTCCCTTGCTACTGGAGTAGCGTTGCGCGCCGGGTGATAGGATGATCGCTCAGAACAGAAAGAAGGCGCCTCGCCTAACGCTGATTGCGGTGTCTGTTCTTTGTCTAGCGAGCGCGGCCGGCGCGACGCCCCCGACGCCAGATCTCTCAACGCGCGCCGTGTTTGAGCTTGTCGGCGAAACGCCTGCTGCGTTCGCGCAATCTTGGAACCGGCGTTGCGCGCAAGCGCGCAGCCGTGATCGACTCGAGCGGGCGGCGTTTAGAGCGCAGTGCGCGCGGGGCTTCATCGACTATGCCTATTTTCATTGGCGTGAAACGGGCGAGTCCGTGCCGGATCGCTGGCGCCCGCTGGATCGGGCGGTGGCGCGCGTCGAACGCAACAATGCAGCGTTGCTTGAGCGCCAAGAACAGCGCGAATTTCTGGACTCTTGGTTGCGCTATGAGGCGCGCCAATTGCTCGCCACAAATCCAGAGCTTCAGACCGGCGACAATCGTTGGCTGCGGGCGCGCTTCCAGGTGGTGGAAGCCTCAATCGCCAATAACGATGTGCGGCGTTTTCTTCTAAGCACAGCGCTTGCGCAGCATATCGACGAGAACGACGCGCGCGGCGTACCGCAACTGATTGACCGGTTTGCAGCGCTGACCGAAGCGCCCGAAAGCGAAGTTGCACGGTTGCGCACCGCGGCCCAGGAGGACTTGGCGCTTCGCGACGGGCACCGGATCGAGACCTACAAGACCGTTGATGGCGTCGCGCTCGAACTTCACATTCAGTCAACCGCGGGATCCGACGCAAACGCGCGACCGGCTTTGCTTTGGTTCCACGGCGGCAGCTGGGCGACTGGATCGTGGGCGCAATGCCCTGTGTTTTGCCGGATCGCGCGCGAGCAAGGCTACGTCACCATCCAAGTCGATTTTCGCACCGCGGATCGCTTCAACGCATTGCCAGCCGACGCCATCGTCGATGCGCGTGATGCGCTGGCGTTCGTGCGCGCGCATGCAGATGAACTTGGGGTGGATCGAAATCGCATTGTGGTCGCGGGCTTCTCCTCCGGAGGCAGCATCGCTTCCTTTCTGGCGACTTCATCGCCGCCCCAAGCTGTCGCAGGCGCGCTCCTGGTTTCAGCCTGCACCGTGCCGCTGCACGATGCGTGGTTCTTCCGTTCGGTGATCGGCGATCCGGCCGATCCGAGGTGGACGCCGGCCGCGTCGCTCGATCGGAGCGACCCCGCCTTGCTGCTCTTGCACGGAACGAGCGATGAGATGTGCGAGTATGCGGACACTGAAGGCTTTGCCGCTGCCGCCAGTTCGGCGCATGTCGACGCGAAGTTGGTGACGCTGGAAGGCGCTAGCCACTTCTTCGTCTTCAACAACCCACCGGCCCGCAATCGCGCCAGTGAGGAGGCCGCGGCTTTCCTCGCCCGGTGGCGGTAGGCGCGAACGAGCCAATGGGGGACGATCCAAAGGCTGGCTCTATAGGTCCCTATAGAAAATCCAATTGGGCCTTGTTCGCCTGAGGCGCTATCGACACTCCCATAGGAGGAGTGTTTCCACATGGCCGACGGAACGTCTGAATCAAAATGCCCAGTCTCGCATGGTCGCGGGCGGCAGAATGTTGATTGGTGGCCGAACCAGCTCAACGTCAGCGTGCTGCATCAGAATACGCCTGAATCGGACCCGATGGGCCCGGGCTTCAACTACGCGAAAGAGTTTGAAAGCCTCGATCTTGATGCGGTGACCAAGGATCTCCGGGATCTGATGACCGACAGCCAATCGTGGTGGCCGGCCGATTACGGCCATTATGGCCCGTTCTTCATTCGCATGACCTGGCACGCGGCGGGCACCTACCGCGTCGGCGATGGCCGCGGCGGCGCTGGCCGTGGTCAACAGCGTTTCGCCCCGCTGAACTCGTGGCCGGACAACGGCAACCTCGACAAAGCCCGCCGTTTGTTGTGGCCGGTGAAGCAAAAGTACGGCGCAAAGCTTTCATGGGCGGATTTGCTGGTTCTTGCCGGCAACGTCGCCATCGAATCCATGGGCGGTCCGATTTTCGGCTTCGGCGGCGGCCGCGCCGATGTGTGGGAGCCCGAGAACCAAGTGAACTGGGGCGCTGAAGAAGCTTGGCTCGCGGATAGCAAGGCGCCGAACGCGCGCTATTCCGGCGACCGCGTGCTCGAAGGCAATCTCGGCGCCGTGCAGATGGGCTTGATCTACGTCAACCCCGAAGGCCCCGACGGTGAACCGAACGTGTTAGCCTCGGCGCGCGATATCCGCGAAACCTTCGGCCGCATGGCGATGAACGATGAGGAAACCGTCGCGCTTATCGCTGGCGGCCACACCTTCGGCAAGGCCCACGGCGCCGGCCCGGCCACGCACGTCGGCAAGGAGCCCGAAGCAGCGGACATCGAACAGCAGGGTCTCGGCTGGATTTCCACGTTCGAGAGCGGCTTGGCCGGTCACACCATCACCTCCGGCATCGAAGGCGCATGGAAGGCCACCCCGACGAAGTGGGACATGGGCTATTTCGACATCTTGTTTAAGTACGAGTGGAACCTGGTGAAGAGCCCGGCGGGCGCCTGGCAATGGGAGCCGGTCAATCCCGCGCCGGAAGATCTCGCGCCGGCGGCGCACGATCCGTCCAAGCGCGTGAAGACCATGATGACCACCGCCGACTTGGCGTTGCGCATGGACCCGGCCTACGAGAAGATTTCGCGCCGCTTCCACAAGAACCCGAAAGAATTCGCGGATGCGTTCGCGCGTGCGTGGTTCAAGCTCACGCACCGCGATATGGGACCCAAGGTTCTCTATAAGGGCAAGTACGTCCCGAAAGAGACGCTGATCTGGCAGGATCCGATCTCGGGTCCGGCGTCGACGATCGGCGCTGCTGACGTTGATGGCCTCAAGGCGAAGATCCTCGCCAGCGGTCTATCGACGCGCGAACTCATCGAAACGGCGTGGGCTTCGGCTTCGTCGTATCGTGGTTCGGATCGTCGCGGCGGCGCCAATGGCGCGCGCATTCGTCTGGCGCCGATGAAGGATTGGGAGGTCAACAAGCCGGCCCAGCTTTCAAAGGTGATTGCAAAACTCGAAGCGATCCAGAAGGAGGCCGGCGGCAAGATTTCGCTCGCGGACCTCATCGTTCTCGGCGGCGCCGCCGCCATCGAGAAGGCGGCGAAGGACGGTGGCTTCAATGTGAAAGTGCCGTTCAATCCGGGCCGCGGCGACGCGACCCAGGAGGAGACGGAAGTTCACTCCGTGGAATTCCTCAATCCGAAGGCCGACGGCTTTCGCAACTATGTCCGCAAGCCGATCATGGCGGTGGAAGAGCACTTGGTCGACCGCGCGCAATTGCTCGAACTCAGTGCGCCGGAACTCACCGTGCTCATCGGCGGCTTGCGCGTGCTTCAGGTCGGTGACGACAAGCTGGGCGTGTTCACCTCCAAGCCTGGCGTGTTGTCGAACGACTTCTTCGTCAACCTGCTGGACATGGGCGTGCAATGGAAGGGCGTTGGCGGCAGCCAAGAAACCTTCGAAGCCCGCGACCGCAAGTCCGGCCAGGTGAAGTGGACCGGCACGCGCGCCGATCTCATCTTCGGTTCGCACAGCCAGTTGCGTGCGCTTGCCGAAGTGTACGGCGCGGCCGACGCCAAGGAGAAGTTCGTGAAGGACTTCGTCAAAGCGTGGACCAAGGTGATGGAGCTCGATCGCTTCGATCTTCATCGCCCGCGGCCGGCCGGCGCGCAATAAGGTAAACCTATCCACGGTGCGGGAAGGGCGGCGCAGCGATGCGTCGCCCTTTTGCGTTGTGGGGGTTGCATCATCGTACGCCTGCGCTATCTCAGAAGAGCCAGGCCGGGCCCCTCTGGCGGTTCGCAAGAACCGTGATGTCGGACTGGAGGATTGCGAGTGAGAGGCGCGCGGTGAACGCATGCCCCTCTGGTCCACGGCCCGGCGCTTCGAGCTGCAATCTTTAAGTCTCTCTCATCCGCTCCGGCGCTCACGCGCTGGGGCCTGTGGCTTAGATGGATTGGTCCATGGATTTTTTCCTGACTGAATATGCGGGGCAGCCGATTTGGCTCTGGCTCGCCTTCTTGAGTGTGATCGGGTTTTTGCTTTGGCTCGATCTTGGCGTCGTCAACAGAAAGGATGGCGTTGTATCGCCGGCAAAGAGCGCGCTCATGTGGGCGGGCTTTGCCTCATTGGCGATGGCGTTCGGCGCATACGTCTATTTCGTCTATGAGCCCGATGCAGCGTTCTACCTCTCGGGTGACAATCTCAATCAGCAGGCGACGATCCAGTTCTTTACGGGCTATCTGCTTGAGACCGCGCTCGCGTTCGACAACATCTTCGTGATTTCGCTGATCTTCGGCTACTTCGCTGTGCCGCGCGAATATCAACATCGCGTGCTGTTCTGGGGCATTCTGGGCGCGATCGTGTTCCGTGCGCTCTTCATCTCCGCGGGCGCGGCAGTCGTGAACTCGTGGACGTGGGTTCTCTATTTCTTCGCGGCGTTCTTGATCTGGACCGGCTGGCGCATGCTGGGAAGCGGCGACGGCCACGGCATGAAGCTTGAGGAAAATTCGCTGCTCACCTTCATGCGCAAGCGCATGAAGGTGACGGACCGGATCGACAACCACAATTTTTTCGTGAAGCTGCCGAGTCCGAAGAATGGCCGCCTGGCGACGTACGCCACGCCGCTTTTTCTCGCGCTGATTATGGTCGAGGCCGCCGACATCGTGTTCGCCGTCGACTCGGTGCCGGCGATCTTCGCGGTCACCCGCGATCCGTTCATCGTCTATACGTCGAACATCTTCGCCATTCTCGGCCTGCGCTCGATGTACTTCATGCTCGCGGCAGCGGTGGAGCGCTTTGCCTACCTGAAATACGGCCTTTCGCTCGTGCTCGTGCTGATCGGCGTGAAGATCATCTGGAACTTCGGGTTGTCGAAGGAGCTTGGCTGGCTGCCGTATCTCGAACCGCAATGGGCGCTGCTTGCCACGCTTGGCCTGATCGGCGGCGCAATTGTCTATTCGCTCTACCGAACGCGAAAACTGCCGCATTGAACGAGGAGGGCGGCGCTGTGACGCGCCGCCCTCATTCGCGCAGCTTGCCCATCATGACAGTGTCGCGAATGCCGAGATGCGTTTTCCAATTGCCGCGCAGCACGCCTTCGCGCTGAAAACCGCCGCGCAGGAACAGCGAGATCGAGGCATTGTTGTCCGGATCGATATCGGCGGCGATGCGATGAAGATCGAGCGGCCCGAAACCGTAATCGACGACGAGCTTGAGCGCTTTTGAGGCGAGGCCGCGCCCGGTTGCTTCCGGCGTCATGATAATGCCGATCTCGCCGACGCCTTCGCGCTGCACGAAGAGGGCGATGCGCCCCAGCGCCGGCCCGCCGTCCTCGGTAATGGCCCAAACGTGCGCGCCGTCCATGGCGATGGTGTCGGCGATGTAGGCGCGGGTTTGCTCAACGTCGCGGTGCGCGGGGCCTGACCAATAATGGTGCGTACACTCATCGCCGTGCGCCGCGAACAGCGCTTCGGCGTCGCTCAACTCAAGTGGGCGCAGCACCGCGCCGGGCATTTGCAGCGTAGGCAGCGTCATCTCAGCTCTTCATCGCTCCGCGCAAATCGGCGGCGTCGTAGATTTGTGCGCGCAAAGCCCGCGCAAAGCGCTTGGTGTCGCCGCTGCGCTTGGCGGGATAGTAGACGACGTTGCTGGGTTCGCGCCCCAATGCGCCGCGGACGGCAGCGCGCGCCTCGTTAGACAATTGGCTGCCCTCGCAGCAGATGAACACAAGTCCCGAAGGGCTCACGCCTTTGACCGCTTCACCAATCTCCCAGGCGACGTTTTCGCTGACATTGGTGAGATCGATGATCGCGACATCGACGGCGCCGAGCGATGAAGTCACCGCCTCGCGCCAGTTTGCATCCGAGATGCGGACGATCGAAGCGCCACGCCTGCCTTTGCCGCGCCGCAAGCGTTCGAGCAGGCGAGGGAGGGATTTGAAATCGTCGCGGTTGCGCGAGGCCATTGCTCCGATCGGGCCTGAGATCGCGGCCAGCAACATGACGATGACAAACGCGCCCATGACGCCCAGGAATACGCCGACGATCAGGATCGCGGCGATGGCGATCAGCGCGAAGAATGCGCCGAACACCTGTCCGATGCCTTGCTGCAAGGTTTCGGCGCGCGGCATGTCCATGATGTCGGCTTGGGCGCCAAGCCAGCCTTGATAGACGAAATAGACGATAGCGCCCGCGATCGGCAGGAAGAGCAGCCAGAACATCGGCGCCAGGCGATTGCGGCGCTGTTCGAACGAGAGTTGCACGTCGCGATCCTGCAAGGTCAGCGCCGAGACGCCATGCCGCGAGAGGCGATCGACAACACGTGAGGTTCGAAACGCGTCGCCGCTTTCCGACTGAAACCGCCGCAGCCACATGGCCTGCACGCGCTGCGGCGTCAGGCCCGCTTGCACGGCGTCATAGGTCCAGCGCGCGACGATGAAGAAGAGAAAGGCGAACAGCCCGAGCAGTGCGATGAGCAGATAGCCGCCGTCGGCGCTCAGGTCCTCGCCCTGATCGGCGATCACTTTGTAGCCGACATAGATCAGCCCCACGACAGCGGCGAGCGCCGGCAACGAGGCAAGGAACGCAACGAAACCCGAGACGCCGCGATCACGCGCAATGCGGGCGCTGGTGCTGTTGGCCATGGATGTCCCCTCCGAACAGCCAAGTTAGCGCGTGTTTAAGTGGCTGACACCACCGATTGCGATGAATTGAATGCGAAGCCGGTGCGGGGTGCGCTCCAGCGCCGGCGTTCACGTCGCCGCCTTCAGCCGTTCGCTGGCGCGTTGCTTGACGCTTTCGCTGCGCAGCTGGCCGCAGGCGGCGAGAATATCGCGCCCGCGTGGCGTGCGGATGGGAGAGGAGTAGCCGGCGCGGTTCAGCACTTCGGCGAACGCCTCGATGGTGCTCCAGTCCGAGCACTCATAATTCGTGCCGGGCCACGGATTGAACGGGATCAGATTGATCTTCGCCGGAATGCCGGCGAGCAGCTTCACCAGCGCTTTTGCTTCCGGCAGGGTGTCGTTGACGCCCTTCAGCATCACGTACTCGAACGTCACCCGCTTGGCGTTGTTAAGCGATGGGTAGGATCGGATCGCGGCGAAGAGCTCTTCCAGCGGGTACTTCTTGTTCAGCGGCACCAATTGGTTACGCAGTTCATCGTTTGTCGCGTGCAGTGAGATCGCCAACATCGCGCCAGTGCGATCGCCAAGCTCCTTGATCCGCGGCGCGACGCCAGCGGTGCTCACCGTGATGCGGCGGCGGCCGATCGAGATGCCGTCGCCATCGGAGATCACATCAATGGCGGTATCGACATTATCGAGATTGTAGAGCGGCTCTCCCATGCCCATGAACACGAGGTTGGTGAGCTGGCGATCGCCGTCATTGAGCGGGCGATCCTGCGTCGGCCATTCGCCGAGCGCGTCACGCGCGATCATCACCTGGGTGACAATCTCGGCGGAGGTAAGGTTGCGCACCAGCTTCTGCGTGCCGGTGTGGCAGAAGGTGCAGTTCAGCGTGCAGCCGACTTGAGAGCTGACGCACAGCGCCCCGGCTTTGCCGACGCCGGGAATGAACACCGCTTCCGCTTCAACGCCTGGCCCCAAGCGGATCAGCCATTTGCGCGTGCCGTCGGTGCTGATCTGTTGCGTGACGATTTCTGGCCGCTCAAGCGTGTAATGTTCCGCGAGCGTGGCGCGGAGTTCCTTGGCGATGTTGGTCATCGCGGCGAAGTCGGTGACGCCGTAATGGTAGATCCAGCGCCACAGCTGCTCGACGCGCATCTTCGCCTTCTTCGGCTCGACGCCGATGGCGATGAGCTTTTCGGTCAGCTCAGCCTTGGAAAGGCCGGCCAGCGAAGGCTTGGAGGCGGGGGCGGCGGTCACTGGCCGCGTTATGGGGAGGCTTCGGCCGCCCCGCAATCCCCAACGCCGGCTAAGTGCAATGCGTGCCTGCTATTCCGTGCGGACGGGCGGCGGTTGTTGCTTGGAATGCAGGTCCCGGAGCGTGATGACGAGCGTCGAGGCGATCACGACCAGCGCCCCCAGCATGGTGACGAGGTTCGGTATTTCGTGAAACAGCACGAGGCCAAACAGGATCGCGAAGACCAGCCGCGTATAATCGATCGGCGCCATGGCGGCGGCGTCTCCAAGCGCCATGCCCTTGATGTAGCAAACCTGCGTGACGAGCCCGAGCACGCCCATCGCGGCCAGCAGCGCCAGATCAACGGGATCCGGCCAGCGCCATTCCGTGACCGCGAGCGGGATCGACAGCACGAACCCCAGCACCGCCGACCACACCATCAGCACCGTCACCGAGTGATCGCGCGTCATCACCTTCATGCCGGTGATCGTCATCGCAAACAGCGCCGCCGATGAAAGCGCCGCCGCCGCCGGCCAGCCCACGGCGTTGGCGATCGAAGGCTGCAGCATGATGAGCACGCCGCCAAAGCCAATGAGGGTCGCGCCAAGCCGCCACGGTCCGACCTTTTCGCCCAGCACAAAGATCGCGAGAGGCACGATCCAGAGCGTGCGCGTGAATGAGAGCGCGTTGGCCTCAGCCAGCGGCAATTCCTGGTACGCCCAGAACGCCAGCACTAGGCCGAGCGTCCCGGCGAGTGAGCGGAAGAGGAGAATGCCGGGGCGCGAGGTGCGGAACGCGCCAACCGGATCGCGTACGATGATTGGCGCGAGCACGAGAAGGCCCGCGGCTTGCCGATAGAAAGTTTGCAGCGCCGGCGAATAATCGGCGCCCAGATATTTGATCAGCGAGGTCATCAGCGTGAAGGTGATCGCGGATGCGAGCATCCACAGCGCGCCCCGCATATTGGCGGAGAGCCTGCCGTAAGTGGCGCCGAGATCGACCATGGCGGCCTTACTGCGCCGGACGCGCGCGATTCACAACGCCGT
>JADLHI010000109.1 GCA_020848895.1 Hyphomonadaceae bacterium | reverse complement strand
CCCACGCGCCCATCGTAGAGACCGACATCTTCGGCCCTTCCGAAGCCTTCCGCCAACCGATGGACTATTTCGCGCACGCCAAACACCCGCGCGCAACTCGATCGACTAGCCGCGCTCAACCCGGAAATGCTCGCGTGCATGCACGGGAGTGCGTGGCGCTGTGATGGCGCGGGCTTGTTGCGGGAGTTGGCGGGGAGGGTGAGTTAGAGGCGCCGCCATTTAATCGCGTGCCACCTCTTGCGCACTCCAAAGATTCGACTATTCTAGAAATATGGAATCAACAAAGATCCGCGCCGACGGTGCTTTGGAAGCGTTCGGCGCGCTCTCGAATGAGCATCGTCTGGCAATTTTCCGGCTGCTGGTCCAGGCGGGGCCCGCGGGCATGGCGGCGGGCGATATCGCCGACAAGCTCGGCATCCCGGCATCGTCGCTTTCATTCCACCTTGCGCATCTGACGCGCGCCGAACTCACCGAACAGCGCCGCGAAAGCCGCTCGCTCATTTACTCGGCCAACTTCCCAACCATGAACGGCCTCATCGCCTTCATGACCGAAAACTGCTGTGGCGGCGCCAGTTGCGCTCCCGCGTCCACACCAAAGAGAAGGAAAGCGTCATGAAGCGCTTGCACGTGCATGTCGGCGTCGTCGATCTCGATCAATCGATCAAGTTCTACGCGAGCCTGTTCGCCGCTGAGCCCACAGTCCGCAAGACCGACTACGCCAAGTGGATGCTCGACGATCCGCGCGTGAACTTCGCGATTTCGACCCGCCAGAATGGTGGCGGCGTGCGTCACCTCGGCATCCAAGTCGAAACGCCGGACGAACTCGCCGAAGTCTACGAGCGCCTGCAAACTGCCGACGCGCCCGTCTTCGAAGAGGGCGCGACTACCTGTTGCTACGCCAAGTCCGAGAAGTCCTGGATCAACGATCCGCAAGGCGTCGCGTGGGAAACCTTCCTCACCACCGGTGAGTCCACCACTTACGGCGGTGGCGGTACAGACAGTGCCGCGCCTGAATCGCACCGTGCGACCAAGCCCGCTGAGTGCTGCATCCCCGCCGCCGAAACCAAAGCGCCGGAAGCGCCGAAAGCCTCGCCATGCTGCGGCCCGCGCGCCATGGAGCAAGCGTGATGACCAAGCGCGCTTACAACGTGCTCTTCCTCTGCACCGGCAATTCCGCACGCTCCGTCATCGCCGAGGCGATCCTCAACCGCCTCGGCGCCGGCAAGTTCAAAGCCTATTCCGCGGGATCCATGCCCAAGGGCGAGGTGCATCCTGAAACGCTCGCGCTCCTGAAGCGCCTCAACTACGACACAAGCGCCTTCCGCTCGAAGAGCTGGGACGAGTTCACACAACCCGGCGCGCCGCCGCTCGATTTCGTCTTCACCGTTTGCGACAACGCCGCCGGCGAAGTCTGCCCGATCTGGCCCGGCCAACCGATGACGACGCACTGGGGCATTTCCGATCCCGCCGCCGTTACCGGTTCGCCCGTCGATATTGCGCGCGCATTTGCGACCGCTTATGGCGCGATGCAAAACCGCATCGCGATCTTCACCAATCTTCCGTTCGAAGGCTTGGACCGTCTTTCACTGCAGTCGAGACTCGATGGCATCGGCAAGGCTTCGGAGTCCGACGGCAATGTTGCGTGAAATCGAACCGGGCGACGCGAGCTTCAAGCGCTTTGTTGAATCGCTCAAGGCGGCGAACTTGCCGACCGACGACCTGACATCTGAGCCGTTTCGTTACTTCACGGCCGATGATTTGGCGTGGGGTGGCGTCGGCGTAGGATCAGACGCACTGCTCCGCTCAGTGGTTGTTGCACCGAATGCGCGCGGGCGCGGGTTTGGCGTCGCCGTGGTGGAGGACCTTAGCCAACGAGCCAAGCAGGCCGGGGTCGAGCGTCTGTGGTTGCTCACGACGAGCGCCGCTCCTTTCTTCAGAAAATTGGGCTGGCGCATTGCCAATCGCGCCGAGGCGCCCGTCGCGATTGCGCAGTCGAGGCAGTTCACGGACCTGTGCCCCGCATCCGCGACGTTTATGGCGCTAACGCTGTGAGTTCGCTGCCTCAGCGGCTCGTGACCGAATTGCTGGGATCGCTGTTGCTGTCTGGAGTCGTGATCGGTTCCGGCATCATGGCGCTGCGCCTTTCGGTCGGCAACGACGCGATTGCGTTGCTCGGCAACACCGGAGCAACAGCGGCAATCCTCTTTGTCTTGATAACCGCGCTCGGCCCCATTTCCGGTGCTCATTTGAATCCGGCCGTCACTCTGGTGATGGTGTTGCGGCGCGAACTCGGTGCCGGAGTTGGTGTGTCCTACATCCTCGCGCAGATTATCGGGTGCCTCGCAGGTGCGGTCTTGGCCCACGCGATGTTTGGATTGCCGCTCGTGCAGGCGAGCCTGCATGAACGGAGCGGTTTCGCGCAGATGCTGTCGGAAGGTGTTGCGACGTTCGCGCTGCTCGCCACCATCCTTCTGGTCTCCAAGGCACGGCCACAAGCGGTCGCGGGCGCTGTGTCGCTCGTCATTGCCGCTGGCTATTGGTGGACGGCATCCACATCTTTCGCGAACCCCGCGATCACCATCGCGCGCTCGCTATCCGATACGTTCGCAGGCATCCGGCCAGAAGACGCGCCATGGTTCATCGTCGCGCAGATCGCCGGCGCGCTGGTGGCGGTAGCCGTGTGTGGTTGGCTGATGAACGGAAGGCGTCCCTGACCCGATCGGCGAATCTATCCTACCACCCACGCCCCAAATTCCGCGCGCAATCAACGGTCCGCGCGCAAACACACACCAATCTATCCGACACCCCCGCAACCGGCGGCATACTCGCGCGACCATGCGTAGATCGCTCCACCCAACCAAACACCGCGTAGACAGGCTGAATGCCTTGGCGCGGCTTTGGCTTGTGGTTTGTCGGCTTTTGCGCATCGTTATGGCGCGACGACCGCACGCAAGCGCGTGACGTCGCGCGCGCCGCACGCACAGTCGCTTCGCTCGTCATTGTGAATGCGGTGGAGCGCATGCCGGCGCCGCCGCGCGCCAACAATCGCCACGGCCGTCTCAATCCGCTGCGCCTACGCGCCGTCGCCGGCGGCCGCTTGCGCCGTGCGTTGCAGGGCAGGGATTGGCGCGCGCGCCTGATGGCATCCTCACCGTGATGCGCGATCTCGACACGCACGCCGACGCCGCGCCCCGCAAGGGGGGCTGGGAGTCGATCCACGCAAAACCGCCCGAGCGAGGCTCGGGCCGAGTTAGAGTGCGTACGGTTCTAGATTAGTTGTTGGAGTTGTTGTCCGGATCGACGTTGTCGGAGGCTTCATCCAAACCTTGCGACGCGTCGTTGCGAACTTGGTTGCCAGTTTCTTCAACAAGACTTCCTGCGCGGTCCGCGCCTTCCGAAATCGCGTCGCTCGTGCCTTCGGCCAATTGCACGGCGGTGCGATCAATCTGTGCGCCGACGCGTTCGGCCGACATGTCGTTATCGACCCACGCATAGACCAGCAGCGCCACGCCGGCGATCAGCGCGATCGTCGCGGCAGTGCGGCCGCTGCCGCCGTGGCCGGCTACGTGCGCGCCGCCGAATGTGTTGAACAGCAGCGAAAGAACGAAGAGGGCGAGGAACACCCAGAACAGAATGATGGCGATGCCGGTAAACGCTGACGCGATGCCGCCAAAGCCAAACACGGCGGCAACCAACGCGGCGATAAAGAAACCAATCGCCCAGCCAAGCATGGGACATTCTCCGTCCAGCAAAGTGATGCCGATGGAACGTCAGCTAAGGAGCGAAGTTCCCGGAGAGCGAAACAAATGTTTCGAGGCAGTAGGCAATGGGCAGTTGGCAATGGAACAGCAAGGCCAATGCCTACTGCCAATTGCCCACTGCCTAGCGCGCGCAGGGCGCGCTAAATCGGCATGCGCAGAATTTCTTGGTAGGCGCTGATCACCTGGTCGCGCACGGCGATCACCGTCTGCAATTGCGTTTCCGCGGCGGCGATCGCGGTCACGACATCGACGATGTCGGCCTGGCCGCCGGCGACGGCGAGCGATTGTTGCTCGGCCTGGTTCGCGCTCGCGCCCGCTTGGCGGATGGCTTCTTGCACGAGGTTGCCGAAGTCGACGCCTTCGCTGGCGCCTGTAGCGCCGCCGCCTTGCATGGCTTGGGCGGCTTGCTGATAGGCCCGCGCGGCCGAGACTGGATCGATCGCCATCTATTTATCTCCGCTAAGCGTTTTCAGGCGAAGTGGTCACCGGTTCGCCGTCGAAAACGCGCAAACAAAAAGCTTGCGTCAACGACGCAAGAGATCGAGCGCGCGCGAGGTCATCGTTCGCGCCGCTTCGATCATGTTCAAATTGGCTTCGTACGCGCGCGTCGCCTCGCGCATGTCCATCATCTCAACCAGCGTGTCGACATTCGGTAGGCGAACATAGCCGCGATCGTCCGCCGCCGGATGCGAGGGGTTATATTCTTCGCGGAAGTCGGTCATGTCGTTGACCGCGCCTTCGACGCGCACGCCGCGCGCGCCCGAGGCGAGGGTGGTGCTTTCCAAAAGCGGAATGCGCCGGCGGAACGGATCTTCGTTCGGATTGACGCCAGTGGAGTTGGCGTTGGCGATGTTCTCCGCCGCAATCCGCATACGCGTTTGTTGGGCGCGCATGCCGGAAGCGGCGGCCGAGATCGCGGCGTTGATGTCAGTCATCGATTATCTCGCCTCTATTATCTTCCTGGCGCGCGCGCGGCCATGCGAATAAGCTCAAGGCCCTTTTGGTAGAGCGCGATGCCGGTCTCGAATTCCATCCGCGTTTGCGCTGCGGCCGACATTTGCTCTTCGAGCACAACCGCATTGCCGTCGATCGTGGTTTCGCTGTCGTCGCGTGTGATGACGCGTGCTTGCCCGCCTCCGCCGCCGGGCGACATGTGGCCGGCTTTCGTGCGCGCCATCTG
>JADLHI010000108.1 GCA_020848895.1 Hyphomonadaceae bacterium | reverse complement strand
GCGGCGTGCCGGTGCTCGATCTCGACTACGCCGAAGATTCAAGCGCCGAGGTCGACGCAAACTTTATCCTCTCCGGCGATGGCCGCATGATCGAACTGCAAGCCACCGGCGAACAGCGTCCGTTCAGTGATGAAGAATTTTCCGAGCTGATGCGCTTGGCGAAGCTCGGCTGCGGCCAGCTCTTCGACAAGCAACGCGCCGCAATCGGCTAGGAGGCAAACATGCGTTTACTCGCGATCATCGCTGTTCTGTTGGCCGCCGCGTGCTCACCGGCGCCGACCACCGAGACGCCGGCCTCAGCTGCAGAAACGCCTGCTGGGCCGCACGAAATTCAATGGGGTGACGCGCCGCAAGCGGTGCGCGATCTGATCGCCACTACGCCAGGAACGTTCCTGCCCGATCGCGTGGTGGAGCGGGCGCCGGGCGCAGACGGCAGCGTCATTTACGAACTCTATTCGTCCAGCGCGTCTGAGCCGATCGACGTCTCTTACGCCAACGGCCAAGCGGCCATCATGCCGCCCCGGCACTGATGCGCTTTTCGATCGCCGCGCGCCTCAAGAGCTTTGCCTTCGCGTTTGAAGGTTTCGCCTTCATGCTGCGCACGCAGCACAATGCGTGGGTGCATCTTGGTGCGACGATTGCGATCGTTGCGCTGGGCTTTGCGCTGCAAGTGAGCGCCGATGCCTGGCGCTGGCTGATCGCCGCGATGGCCTTGGTGTGGGTCGCCGAAGCGATGAACACGGCGTTCGAGCATCTCTGCGATGTCGTCTCGCCGCAATTTCATGAGTCGGTGAAACGTTCGAAGGATATTGCGGCGGCGGCCGTGCTGGTTTGTGTGATCGCCGCGAGCTTGCTTGGCGCGATCACTTTCGCGCCCTATGTGCTGGCGCTGATATGATCGATACGCTTGTCAAAGCTGGCCCCGTCGCGCGGATCGCGCGCGTCGGTTATGCGCCGTTTGAGGGGGACGACCCGATCGAGATCACGTTCGCGAGTGGCGCTGTATTCAACGTCGATATCGGCTTTGAGGGCGCAACCGACATCGTGGTGCGGGAAGGGACGCTGCTGGAGACGGCCTACGGTCATTTGCGCATCGAGGAACCTGCCGCCTTCGCGGCGATCGAACGCGATTGGTCGAGCGAAGATGTCGATCTGCCGTGGCTTATCGGCGCGACCCTCTCGAATCCGCGCCGGCTGGCGATGACGAATCCATACCGTGTCGATGTCGGCTATGTGTTCGATGTGAACGGTCGCCAATTCGCGCTGTTCGGCGAAGCCGATTTCATCACGGCGAACGAATTGGGCGACGAAGAGAATGAGGCCCTGCGCCTCGAAACCGGCGCGCTTTATCCGGCCGCCTGATCGGCGGCTTCTTCGAGCGCGTCATCCTCGCTCGGCTCATAGCTCAGAATTTCGCCGGGCTGGCATTCGAGCACGCGGCAGAGCGCATTCAGCGTCGAAAACCGGATCGCTTTCGCTTTGCCGGTTTTCAGGATCGACAGGTTCGCCAGCGTCACGCCGACCTTCTCGCTGAGGTCGGTCAGCGACATGCGGCGATCCAACAGGATGCGATCGAGAGTGACGCGGATCGCCATCAGATCGTCAGCTCCTGTTCTTCCTTGAGGCGCGCGCCTTCACGGAAGACTTCAGCCAAGACTATCAGGATAAGAATCGAGCCCCAGGTCGAGAGATCGACGCGCATCTCAAACTCGGCGCTCTCGGCGAGTTGCGTGTGCGTCGTGGCCAGCAAGACGCCTGTTAGGCCGAGCAACAAATAGCGCGCGAGTTCGATGCCGAGCATGGTCATCCAGATTGCGCGCAGATGATTGGCGTTTTCCTTCCGAAAGGGCTCGCCCGAACTGAAACTGTCGAACAGGCGCCGCAGCCGCCACACGATCATCAACGAACCGCCGATCGCCACCGCGCCGATCAAGAACGCCGGCACCAATACCGGCCACGTGTAGCCGGCAATGTCGGCCAAGCGGACATCCTCGCCATTGATGCGCAGGTGATTGTCGCCGGTGAGAACATCCGGACCGATAACGCCGCTCGCCGTCAGCGCCAGGAAGGCGCCATAGCCGAGCGCGCCCAGGGCCAGACACACGGCCAAGAACCAGAGCACGCCCCACACGACGTTGAGGCCGATGCGGACGATGGACGCGACGGAATCTCTGCCAAGGGCCTTCATGGCTGCCGGAAACCTCTTTCCAGGCTGACCCTAGCCTGGGTTTATTGATAAACGATATAGACCCATCCGCCCGTAGTCAAACAAGTGTTGCAACCATGTCCCGTTTGACCGGCCGATTGGTCGTTGCTTCCCATAATACCGGAAAAGTCCGCGAGATCGCCGCGCTGCTCGGGCCCTTTGGCGTCGAGCCGGTGTCGGCGGGAGAGTTGGGACTGCCGGAACCCGAAGAAACGGAGACAACCTTCACCGGCAATGCCGCGCTTAAGGCGCGAGCTGCGGCCCTTGCTTCGGGTCTGCCGGCGCTGGCGGATGACTCGGGTCTGGAAGTCTTCGCGATTGGTGGCGATCCAGGCGTCTATTCGGCGCGCTGGGCGGGGCCGAACAAGGACTTTGGCGCAGCGATGCGACGCGTATGGGAAGAACTCAGCGCCAGCGGGAACGATCGCGGCGCGCGCTTTGTGTGCGCGCTCGCGCTGGCGCAGCCGGATGGCGGCGTCGAAGTGTTCGAAGGCGAGGCGCGCGGGACGATCGTGTGGCCGCCACGCGGTGAGAAGGGCTTTGGCTACGATCCGATCTTCGTGCCCGAAGGCCTGACGCGCACGTTTGGCGAGATGACGCACGATGAGAAACTGCCGCTGACGCATCGTGCGCGCGCATTCGAGAAGCTCGTCGCGTCGCTCAAATGAGCAAGACCGGCATCTACGTGCATTGGCCGTATTGCAGCGCGATCTGCCCGTATTGCGACTTCAACGTCTATCGCGCGCGCGGCGCTGACAATGCGCCGCTGCTTGCGGCAATTGCCGCTGACCTTGAAGCGCACGCGGAGCGCTTTGGCCGTCGCGAAGCTTTGAGTTTGTTTCTGGGCGGCGGGACGCCGTCGCTAGTGCGCGGCGCGGAGATTGAGCAGCTCATCGCCGCGGCGGCGCGCGCCTTCGGATTGAGGGCCGATTGCGAGATCACGCTGGAGGCCAATCCCGAAGACGCTCATCTCTTTGCTGAGCAGGCGGCTGCGGGCGTCAATCGCTTCTCGATTGGCGCCCAGGCTTTCGACGATGACGCCCTTCGTGCGCTTGGGCGTAGGCATGACAAAGCCACTGCCTTGCGCGCGGTGGAAGCCGCTGACGCGACGGGTCAACGTGTCTCGCTCGATCTGATCTACGCCCGCGAAGGTCAAAGCGTTGAGGCGTGGCGCGGCGAACTTTCGAGCGCGCTTGCGCTGCCGGTCGAACACGTCTCGCTTTACCAGCTCACCATAGAGCCGGGCACGGCGTTTGCGCGGCGCGTCGATCGCCATCAACTCGCGCCGCCCGACGACGATCTCTCCGCCGAGCTTTACGAAGCGACGCAAGAGGTTTGTGAGGCCGCCGGGCTTTCAGCCTACGAGATTTCGAACCACGCGCGCTTTCCCGCCGCGCGCTCGCGTCACAACGCCATTTACTGGAACAGCGACGATTGGATCGGCGTCGGCCCGGGCGCGCATGGGCGGGTGACGCATGAAGGCGCGCGCATTGCCCTGGAGGCGCAACACCGGCCCGCCGACTACATCGATGCCGTCAAAGAAAATGGCATCGGCTGGATCGTCGAAACGCGGCTTACGCCGCAAGAAGCCGCCGATGAGGTGCTGCTGATGGGGCTTCGCGCGGACGAGGGGGTTGAGCTTGCGCGTGTCGAAGCGCTGCGCGGATCCCCGCTCAACACGGAAGCGCTCAGCTGGCTGATCGGGCAGGATCTTGTCGCACACGAAAACGGCCGAATCCGCCTGACGCGGAGCGGCCGTTTGCTCACGAACAAGATCGTCGCGGAGCTGGCTTCTTAAGTGCCGCTGTTGCGGAATCGACGTGGCGCGGCCTCGAGCACCGTGCTGGTGCTCTGGCCAACTTGCATGATCGCCAGGCCGCGCTCGATGGCGCCGTTGGCGCTGAAGCGGAAGAGACCGTCGGAACCGGCAAAGCCTTCGCGGTTTTCGATGGCGCTGCGCGAAATGCCATCGGCGCCGCGATCGCGGGAGAGCAGAGCTGCGAGCGCGACGGCGTCATAGCCCAAGCTGGAAAGCCGGGTCGGGGCTTCACCGAAGGCGGTGCGATAGCGGTTTTCGAATTCCACGCGCGCGCCCGGATCTGGCGCGACGTACCAACCGCCGGCGAGCGAGGGTTCACGTTCGGCTTCACCGGCCCAGACGCTGGTGCCCATGAGGCGTGTTTGCCGCGTATCGACGCCAGCTTGCACCAAGGCGGTGCCGATGGCGCGCAGCGGCGCGCCGCTTTCGGCGATGATGATGCCTTGTGGACGTTGGCCTTGCGCCACCGCGCGCGCCGCCGCGGCGGCGTCCGCATCGGTGCGATTGTAGAGCTGCGCCGTCACGACAGAGACGCCGCGCGCCTGCGCTTCGGCGCGCAACGCACTCTCGACGCGGCGGCCATAATCGTTCGATGGTGCAAGCAGCGAGAGGGTGCGGATATTCTGCGACGCTGCATACGATACCAGGCGCGAGACTTCGTCTTCGAGCTGGAAGCTCAAGAGATAGACGCCGTTGCCGCCCACCATGCGGTCGGACGAAAAACCGATGACCGGCACATTCGCGGCAGCGGCTGCATTGCCCGCGCCGGTGACGCCCTCGCGCACCACTGGGCCGACGATGATGTCGGCGCCGTCAGAGATGAGCGCGCGCGCGGCGGCGTTGGCGGACGCTTCGGTGGAGCCGGCGTCGCGCGGGATGAGGAGGGTGTTCTCGTTGCCGAGTTCGAAGAGCGCGAGTTCGGCGGCATTGTAGAGCGCGGCGGCGTCCTGTGGGCGCAGCGTGAACGGAAGCAGCAGTCCGACGCGTACGATCTGGCGGCCGCGCATGAACGGCGGGGTGACGCCTTCGCTGGTCTGAACCTGTTGGTCTGGCGGCGGGGTTGTGACGGGGCCTGGACTTGGTCCAGGCGCGGGCCCAGGCCTCGGCGCGGTGGCGCAGGCGGCCATCAAAGCGGCAAAGCTGATCGCAACGGCCGTCTTCAGGCTTGGCGCGGGAAGCGTCCGCGCCGATGATTTGGCGGCAGTCATGAAAAACCCTTCGTCGAACTCTGAGAATTTGCGCGACCGTATCGGCGCCCGCGAATCCAGTCCACCGCTGGAAGCGGGCCTTTATGTGGTGGCGACGCCGATCGGGAACCTTCGTGACATCACCTTGAGAGCGCTCGATATTTTGGCCACAGCCAGCCGCGTCTATGCTGAGGATACGCGCGTCGCGATGAAGCTGATGGATGCCTACGGGCTGAAGCCTAGGCTCGGCGCCTATCACGAGCACAATGCCGAAGCGATGCGCGAGACCATCCTGAGTGCGCTGGAAAAGGGCGAAAGCGTTGCGCTGATCTCAGACGCCGGCACGCCGCTGATCTCCGATCCGGGCTTCAAACTGGCGCGCGCCGTGATCGATGCGGGGCATCGGGTGTTTCCAATTCCTGGCGCGTCGGCGCTGCTTGCCGGGCTCGTGGTCTCGGGACTTCCGACCGACCGCTTCCTGTTCGCGGGTTTCCTGCCGCCGAAGCAGGGCGCGCGGCGCGCGGCAATCAGTGAAGTGGCCGACGCCGATGCGACTTTGATCTTCTACGAAACCGGTCCGCGTTTGGCCGAATCGTTGGCGGACATGGCGGAGGTTCTTGGATCACGCCCGGCTGTCGTCGCGCGCGAACTCACCAAGCTGTTCGAAGAAGCGCGCCGCGCGCCGCTTGGCGAACTCGCCGCGCACTATGCCGGGGCCGGTGCGCCGAAGGGCGAGATTGTCGTCATCGTCGGCCCACCCGAGGCAAAAGGTGAGGTGAGCGATGCGGCGCTTGATGCGTTCCTGTTGCGGGCGCTGTCGCGCGGGGTGAAGGAAGCCGCCAGCGAGGCGGCGCGCGATCTTGGCGTGCCGCGCAAGCGCGCCTATGCGCGCGCGCTCGAACTGAAAGATCGTCCGTGAAACGCCAGCAGGCCGAGCGTCGCGGGCGCACGGCTGAATGGGCTGCGATGGCGTATCTGATGTGCAAAGGCTATCGCATCCTAGGCCACCGGCTGCGCACGCCCTACGGCGAAGTCGATATCGCGGCGTGGAAGGAGGGCGTTCTTGTCATCGTCGAAGTGAAAGCGCGCAATAGCTATGAAGCGGGCGCGTATGCAGTCACGCCGATGGCGCAACAACGTATTGCGCGCGCGGCGCAAACGCTGGCTGGCCGTTGGCGGCTGATGTCCGCGCCGATCCGCTTCGATTTGGTAGTGGTTGGTTCAGGTCTGTTGCCAAGGCATGAACGCGGCGCCTGGTACGATGAGCGCTCGCGCGCGTGATCTTAAATGTGCCGAAACGATCCAGGCGCAAAATCCGGCGCATTATGCGCATTCTTTCCACGATCTTCATTGTCGCCGCAGCCTCGTTCAGCGTGAGCGGTTGTATGACTGCCGCCCTTGGCACTGCCGCCAGCGTCGGCATCTACGCCGCGCAGGACCGTACGATCGGCGAGGGCATCGACGATGCTTCGGCCTCTCAGCAAGTGAAGATGCGCTTGATGGCGGCTGATAGCGTTGCGTTTCAGGAAGTCGACGTCGAAGTCGCCAACCGCAGCTTGCTGCTCTCGGGCACGGCGCCGACCGCCGAACATCGCCAGGCCGCCGAAACCATCGCGCGCAGCGTGCGCACCGTCGATCACGTCTACAATGAGATCGTCGTTGGCGAGCCGTCGAGCTTCGCGCGTAGCGCCCAAGACGAACTGATCACCGCGCAAATTCGCGCGCGGCTTACCGCGAGTCCGGCAGTGCGTGCGATCAACGTCAACATCGAGACGTTTCACGGCAACGTCTATCTCATGGGCCTTGCGCGCACGCAAAACGAGCTTGAGCGGGCCGCAGAGATCGCCAGCGTCGTTGGCGGCGTGCGCCGCGTCGTCTCGTTCATGACAGTGCGCGCGCCGGAGCTTCCGTATTACGCGCAAGCGCCGAGCGGGCCGGAATATCGTGGCGGCGATGGCGTGCCCGGCGGCGACCAGAGCACCGGCGGCACGAACTAATTTTTTCTTAAATTCCCGCGATTTGGGTGGTGCACACGCACGCCTGGGGGTAAGTTTCTGTAACGCTTCGCGCGGCGCGCGACGGCGTTCATTTTTCGTTGCCGATTTGTTCTAGGTCTGTACAATATCCAGCGTCGCTTGTGGATAAAGGGCGGTCGCGATGCAGACCTGCGCCAACGCAATCACCGTAGCCTTCGCCGGACTCGAAGCCCGTCGAGTCGAAGTGCAGGTGCAGCTCACCGGCGGAACGCACGGCATCGTCATCGTCGGGCTTGGGGACAAGGCGGTTTCTGAATCGCGCGAGCGCGTGCGTGCAGCCTTTGCGTCGATCGGGCTCGCTATCCCGCCGGGGCGTTTGATCGTCAATCTCGCGCCCGCCGACATGCCGAAGGAGGGGACGCATTACGATTTACCGATCGCGCTTGCGATGATGGCTGCGATTGGCGCGCTGCCGCACGATGCTCTGGATGGGGTGGTGTGTTTCGGCGAAGTCGGTCTTGATGGGTCGCTTGCGCCGGCGCCGGGCGCATTGCCGGCGGCGATGGCCGCGCATTCGATGGATGCGGCGTTCATCTGTCCTGAAGCGTGCGGCGCCGAGGCGGCGTGGGCCGGCGGTGAAGTCATCGCCGCGCCGTCACTGCTATCGCTCGTCAATCACTTTCGCGGCGGCGCTGCGATCAAGGCGCCGGAGCGCGGCGATCTTATTTCCGGCGCGAGCGTGCCGGATCTCCGCGATGTGCGCGGGCAAGAACAAGCCAAGCGCGCGCTGGAGATCGCGGCGGCTGGCGCCCACAATATCCTTCTTGTTGGCCCGCCAGGCGCTGGCAAATCGATGCTGGCGCAACGTTTGCCGGGCTTGCTGCCGCCGCTTTTGTCGGAAGAATTGCTCGAAGTCTCGATGCTGCATTCGGTGGCGGGTTTGCTCGAACGCGGCCGTCTCACGCGTACGCGCCCGTTCCGAGCACCGCACCATTCCGCTTCGATGGCGGCGCTGGTTGGCGGCGGT
>JADLHI010000107.1 GCA_020848895.1 Hyphomonadaceae bacterium | reverse complement strand
GCGCCGTCGTCAGCGAAGCGCCGCTCGGCGCCATCGCACGGGCGCGCGATTTCCCGCGCCGCAACTCGATCATCTCCGGCATCTCGCGCGGCGTCGTGATCATCGAAGCGGCGCTGCGCTCGGGCTCACTCATCACGGCGCGCGCCGCCGCCGATCAAGGCCGCGAGGTCATGGCTGCGCCTGGCTCGCCACTCGATCCGCGTGCGCGCGGATCGAACGCGCTGATCAAACAAGGCGCGACTCTGATCGAAGACGCGAACGACGTGATCACCGCGCTCGGCGAAAGCGCGCCGCCGCTGCGGCCGCTCTCGGCGGGTCCGCTCTTTTCCGATCTGGAAGCGCCGGAACTACCGCCCGGCCTGCCAAAGAAAATCGCGGCGCTGCTTTCGCCAACGCCGATTCACGTCAACGACCTCGCGCGATTGGTCGATGCGCCCGCAGGCGCCGTGGCGGCTGCGCTGACCGAGCTTGAACTTGAGGGGCAGGCCGCGTCGCTGCCAGGCGGCTACGCGGCTCAAGCTCGCGCGGCATTCAGCTGAGCCGCTCTCACGGCATCAAAATTCCGCTTCGAGAATTGAGCGGGCTTGAAGCAGGCCCTCCGCGGTTCGCGGTAACCCCGCCTCTTTGGCCATCACGGCCAGTTGGCCCGCAATGTCGTGGACATAGTCGGCGACTTGGCTTCGCGTTGGGGCGGGAGCGGCGGTTTCTTCGGCGTCGTTGTCCACCACGTTCTGCCTCACGCTGCAATCTGTAATTGCGTATAACACCCCTCAGTTGTGCATGCCAGAATTTATGACCGCGGCGCTAACCAACGGACAAGCAAAGGAAAATTAGGCTGGCTCTCGCATAAGACCAATCCCAACCCCATCTGGGCGCGTTGACAGGCCAAGGTCGCGCCCCCAGTTTCCGGCCCGTTTTTCCGCGAAAGCCCCACCCAGGACCAACACTCCAGAATGAACGTCGTCGTCGTCGAATCCCCGGCTAAGGCCAAGACAATCAACAAGTATTTGGGCAAGGACTATACGGTCCTGGCCTCGTACGGCCACATCCGGGATCTGCCGCCCAAGGACGGCTCGGTAAAGCCGGACGACGATTTCGCCATGGCCTGGGAAATCGACCCCAAGTCCTCAAAACACGTCAAAGCCATCGCCGACGCGATGAAAAGCGCAGACCACCTCATCCTGGCGACCGACCCTGATCGCGAAGGCGAAGCCATCTCTTGGCACGTGCTGGAAGCGCTCAACCAGAAGAAGGCGCTGAAGGGCAAGAGCGTCAAGCGGGTCACCTTTAACGCCATCACCAAGCCCGCGGTGCAGGCCGCCATGGCCGCGCCCCGCGACATCGATATGGAACTTGTGGACGCCTATCTGGCGCGCCGGGCGCTCGATTATCTCGTCGGCTTTACGCTCTCGCCGGTGCTGTGGCGCAAGCTCCCGGGATCGCGTTCGGCGGGGCGCGTGCAATCGGTGGCGCTCAGGATCATCGTCGACCGCGAAGTCGAGATCGAGAAATTCAAGCCGCAGGAATATTGGAGCGTCGACGCGACGCTGCAGAGCCTGCGCAATGAGAGCTTCACCGCCCGCCTCTCGGCGTTTGAAGGTAAGAAGCTGAAGCGCCTGGATATCGAGAACCAGGCAATGGCGCACGCCGCGCGGGACGCGGTGAAGAACGGCAAGTTCACCGTCAGCGCCGTCGAAGCCAAACCGACGCGCCGCAATCCGCCGCCGCCGTTCACGACTTCAACGCTGCAACAGGAGGCAGCGCGGAAGCTGGGCTTCAACGCCTCGCGCACGATGCAGACCGCGCAACGTCTCTACGAAGCCGGCCACATCACTTACATGCGGACGGACGGCGTCAGCATGGATGAAGGCGCGATCCGCGACTTGCGCACGGCCATCGGCGGCCAGTTCGGAAACAATTATGTGCCGAGCGAGCCGCGCAAGTACGTCTCGAAGATCAAGAATGCGCAGGAAGCCCACGAAGCGATCCGCCCGACTGATCCGACCAACACGCCGCAAACGCTGCATCTCGATGGCGATCAAGCGCGGCTTTACGATCTCGTCTGGAAGCGCGCTGTCGCTTCGCAGATGGAAGCGGCGTCGATCGAACGCACCAGCGTCGATTTCACCGAGCCGACCGGCAAAGTCGAACTGCGCGCCACCGGCCAAGTCATTCTCTTCGACGGCTTCCTGAAGCTCTATCAAGAAGGACGCGATGATGAGGAAGACGAAGAAAACCGCCGCCTGCCGCAGCTGAAGCAAGGCGAGAGCGTGAAGGTTGAGGACGTGAAGGCGGATCAGCACTTCACCGAGCCGCCGCCGCGCTATTCGGAAGCTTCGCTCGTGAAGAAGCTCGAAGAACTCGGCATCGGCCGGCCTTCGACCTACGCGGCGATCCTTGAGAAGCTGCGCGAACGCAATTACGTGAAGATGGAGAAGAACCGCTTCATCCCCGATGATCGCGGCCGTCTCGTCATTGCGTTCCTGGAGAATTTCTTCGGCAAGTATGTCGAATACGATTTCACGGCCGACCTTGAAGGCCAACTCGACCAAGTTTCCGCCGGCGAGCTTTCCTGGAAGAAGCTGATGCGCGACTTCTGGAAGGACTTTAACGGCGCCATCGCCGAGATTGGCGATCTGCGCATCACGCAAGTGCTCGACACTCTGAATGAAGTGCTCGGCCCGCACATTTTCCCACCGCGCGAAGACGGCAAGGACGCGCGCCTGTGCCCGCTCTGCAATGTCGGCCAGCTTTCGCTGCGCCTCGGCAAGTACGGCGCCTTCGTCGGCTGCTCGAACTATAACGGTGATCCGCCGTGCAAATTCACGCGGCCTTTGGCCGGCGGCGAAGATGCGGCGGCAGCTATTCCCTCTGATGGTTTGCTGGTTGGCGATGGGCCGAACGGGCCGGTGCTTTTGAAGAGCGGGCGCTTTGGCGCTTACTTCGAAACGCCGAACCCGGATGATCCGGATAAGCCGAAGCGCGCCAGCGTGCCGAAGGGCCAAGCGCCGACCGACGTCACACTCGAAACCGCGATCAAATTGCTCTCGCTGCCGCGCAGTGTTGGCATCCACCCGAGCGAGAACGAAGAAATCGTCGCGAACATCGGCCGCTTCGGTCCGTACATCAAAATGGGCAATCTCTACGTGAACCTGCCCGGCGCCGACGACGTGCACGAAATTCAGATGAACCGCGCCGTCGCGCTCATCGAAGAAAAGAAAGCCGGCGGCGGCAAAGGGCGCTTCGGCCGCGCGCCCGCGCCCCCGATCAAAGAACTCGGTGAAAGTCCTGTGACAGGCAAACCGATCCGCGTCCTCAACGGCCGCTACGGTCCCTACATCACCGACGGCGAAACCAACGCCAACACACCCAAAGACAAAAAGCCCGAAGACATCACCGTCGACGAAGCGCTCTCGTTGCTGGCTGCGCGCGCGGAAGCCGGCGGCGGCAAGAAGAAGCGCGGCGCGGCAAAGAAGGCTGCTCAGAAGGCGGCAGCAAGAACGGCGACCAAAAAACCGGTTGCGAAGAAGGATGCAGCGAAGAAAGGTGTCAAGAAGGCCACGGCGTAACTCGGAGGATGGCTTGGAACTGGAAGCGGCGGCCTACGTAGCGAACGTGGCAATGGCGCTTGTCGCCATCGTCGGCGTTGCGTTCGCCGTGTGGCAGACTCGCGAGTTTCGAAACCACCAACTTGAGACGCTTGCACGAGATCAATACCAAAGGTTCCTTGAACTTTGCATAGAGCACCCGGAGTTCGCGCAGCCGCCCAACGATCAACTTGATTGCAATGCTCGCACTATTGACGGCAGCGCAATTGCCTTCGTCCAGTACGAATGGTTTGTCTCAGCAGGAGTAAACGCGCTGGAAGCGATCTACCTTGCGGTTGGCCACCAACCGGGGTGGCGTGAAACCATAAAGTCTGTTCTTGAAGATCACGCACCGTTCCTAATGTCGAGGCGTTACGACGAAACGATCCGCTTCACCGGAGACGCTCGCTTTCAAACTTTTTTGGATAGTTGGGTGCCGGCTCGCTTGAGCCAGATGCAAGCGAAGCAGAAGCCGACCGGATATCAAGAACAGGCGACCAGTGCTTAGAGGGGGTTGGGGGTGGGGTGAAGCTTGGCTTTCAAGGTTTTCGCATGGCGGAAGGCGCCACGCGGCCCTAAGTCTGAATCTCAATGATCACGCGTAGCGCCTCACCCCACCCCCTGCCCCCTCCCCTCGCGGGGAGGGGGTGATGGCGAAGAATCGACCACCAGCCCCTGAACCCCTCACCCGCGAGCGCGTGCTTGAGGCGATCCGCAAAATCGGCGGCAAGGCGCAGAAGCGCGACATTGCGCACGAACTCGGCATCGGCAGCGACCAGAAGAAAGAGTTGCGCCACATCCTGCGCGACCTTGAAGAATCCGGCGCGCTCGGCCGCACTGGCCGCAAGAGTTATGCCGACGCGAATGCGCTGCCTGAGTCCGGCGTTATGGACATTGTCGATCGCGATCACGATGGCGAGCTGCTTGCGCGCATGCGCGGAACCGAAGGCTATTTTGGGCCGGTCGTTCGCTTAGCGCCTGGCGACTCGCGGCGCATGAAGGGCGAAGCGGCGATCGGCGTCGGCGACCGGGTGCTGGCACGCGTTCATCGCGATGACGACGGCGAGTTCATCGCCAAAGTCGTCAAACGCCTCGGCCAGAGCGCTCATCGCATCCTCGGCGTCTATCGCGCCAACAAGGACCCGCGCGCCCGTTTCGGCGGCGGTCGCGTCGAACCCGCCGACCGCAAGGCGCGGCACGACCTCATCATCGAAGCCAACAATGTCGGCGACGCCAAGGACGGCGACCTGGTGTTCGCCGAACTGCGCGTCTCTGGCCGCGACCGCGCGCATGGACCCAAGTTCGGCCTCATCAAGGAAGTCATCGGCCGCGAAGGTGATCCGCGCGCCGCCTCGATCCTCGCCATGCACACGCACGGCATCACCGAAGGCTTCAGCGCCGACGAGGAAGCGCAAGCCAACGCCGCGCAAAAACCGACACTCAAGGGCCGCACCGATCTGCGCGACCTGCCGCTGATCACCATCGACCCCGAAGACGCGCGCGACCACGACGACGCCGTCTATGCCGCACCCGACACTGACGAGAAGAACAAGGACGGCTGGCGCGTGTGGGTCGCTATTGCCGACGTCTCGGCCTACGTCACCATCGGCTCAGCCCTCGATCGCGGCGCCTGGCGGCGCGGCAATTCCACCTACTTCCCCGATCGCGTTGCGCCGATGCTGCCGGAATCGCTTTCCGCCGATCTCTGCTCGCTGCGCGAACACGAGGAGCGCGCGTGTTTGGCGGTTGAGATGATCTTCGATCGCGAGGGGCGGAAGATACGGCACAAGTTCGTGCGCGGCCTGATGCGCTCGGCGGCGAAACTCTCTTATGAGCACGCGCAGGCGGCGATTGACGGCAAGCCAAACGACAAGACCGGCCCGCTGCTAGAGCCAATCCTGAAGCCGCTTTGGGCCGCGTATCGCACGGTCTGGGAAGCGCGCGTGAAGCGCCAGCCGCTCGAGATCGACGCGCCCGAGCACAAGATCATTTTCAAGGATGGCAAAGTCGCCGGCGTCAAACGCCGCGAGCGTTTCGATGCGCACAAGCTCATCGAAGAATTCATGATCCAAGCCAATGTCTGCGCTGCGGAAACTTTGGAGCAGAAGAACCGGCCGCAGATCTATCGCATCCATGACCGGCCGAGTGACACAAAGATCGCAGCGCTCACCGACTTCCTGCCGACGGTCGATATGTCCTGGGCCAAGGGCCAGAGCGTCACCGCCAGCCGCTTCAACCGCATCCTGCATCTGGCCGAGCAATCGCCGAACAAAGACATCATCAACGAAGTGATCCTGCGCACGCAATCGCAAGCGGTGTATTCACCCGATAATATCGGCCACTTCGGGCTGCACTTGCGTGCCTACTCCCACTTCACCTCGCCCATCCGCCGCTACGCCGACGTCACCATCCACCGCGCCCTCATCCGCGCGCTGAAACTCGGCGAGGACGGCGCGACCGACGCCGAAGAGCAGCGCTACGAAGAAACCGCCGAGCACATCAGCGAAACCGAGCGCCAATCCATGGCGGCCGAACGCGACGCCACAGCGCGCTATATCTCGGCGTTCCTGGCCGACCGCATCGGCGCGACTTTCGAAGGCCGCGTCACCGGCGTCACGCGCTTCGGTCTCTTCATCCGCCTCGACGAAACTCAGGCTGATGGCCTCGCGCCTATCTCCACGCTCGGCAACGAGCGCTGGATTCATGATGAAGCTGCACACGCGCTTGTGGGCGAACACTCGGGCGAACGTTACCCTCTCGGCATGCGTGTCGAAGTACGCCTCGAAGAAGCCACGCCGATCAGCGGCGGCCTCGTGTTCTCATTGCTCACCGATCCGCTGGCGCCCGTTCCCGGCTGGCGCAAATCGCGCCCGAGCCACCAGACTCGCGGC
>JADLHI010000106.1 GCA_020848895.1 Hyphomonadaceae bacterium | reverse complement strand
CAATCCCTTGGCGCGACGGGCGATACAAGCACCTGGGCGCGCGCCAGCAGCAGCCGCGAAACAACGTTGCGCGCGCCGGACACACGCACGCTTGCGCCCGAGATCCTGGCGCGCTTGCGCCCAGCACCCCTCACCGCGGCCCCGTTGACCGAACCGTTTGCCTTCGGCGGCACGCGCTTTTGGGATGCGCTAGGCAACCGCGCTTCGCCCACACCACCGGTTTTGCCGTGGCGCGTCGCACCGGCGCGACAGAGCAGCCTCGATCGCATGCTCACGCTCGCGGCGCTGCTCGTCGTGGAGGCAACCCAAAGCGAGACGGCGCGCGTCACCGCCGGCCTTACCGACGAACCCGTGCGCCAAAGCCTGGCTATGCAGCAACTTGAGCTGCGCCAGTGCGCATCGGTCACCAGCACGCCAAACGAGGACGCATTCTGCATAGCCCGGCACGGCTTCACCGAGCCGAGCGCATGCATGACGCTCGCGCAAGCGCCTTAATGTCGGACCGCGGGGGCGAAGGCGGAAGACGCGCGGTGCAAGAACCTAGCGCGCCGCGTCCCAAGCCGCGACAGCTTCCGCGTCGCGCGGCGTGATGTCGGGATAGCGCGGGTCAGCCGTGGCCGGATCGAAATACTTCCACGACCGCGCGCATTTCACGCCCGGCGCTTTCTCGATCACCACCGCCACGCCTGTCATTTCCGGCAAACGGAACGCATCGGCCGGCCCATCGCCATCAACAATGGTGATGCCGCTGGTGATGCACAGCTCGGCAAAGTCCACCGCCTGCAGCGACGCCCGCAGCGCATCGTCCTTCACGAACACACGAGGCGCCGCCTCCAGCGCGGCGCCGATCACCTTATCGCGTCGCGCCACTTCCAACGCGCCCGTCACGACCGCCCGCGCCTCGCGTAGCTTCGCCACTTCCTCGCCTGCGAAATCGTCCTCCCACGCATCCGGCGTCTCTGGGAATAGACGCAAATGCACCGAGACGCTTTCAGGGAAGCGCGTCAGCCAGGCTTCTTCAGCCGTGAACGGCAGAATCGGCGCGAGCCAAGCGGTGAGACGTGAGAACACTTCGTCCAACACCGTGCGCGTTGCACGGCGGCGCAACGAGGTCGGCGCATCGCAATAGAGCGCGTCCTTGCGCACATCGAGATAGAACGCCGAGAGATCGACATTGCAGAACTCGACAATGGCGCCCAGCGCAACCCGCCACTGATACGTCTCGTAGCCCCGTCGCACCACCGCATCGACTTCATGCAGACGATGCAAGAGCCACCGTTCGAGCAATGGCAGACGCTCCGCTTCTCCTCCGCCCCCTTGCGGGGAGGAGGCCGGGAGGTGGGGCGCGTTCAAACGAGCAGGCGCCTGCGCATCGGCACGCCCCCCCTCACCCTGCCCTCTCCCCAGCAAGGGGGGAGAGGAGTCGAGTGCGACGCGCTCCCCCTCATCGAACTCCCGCAACGCGCCGAGCAGATAGCGCAGCGTGTTGCGGAGCTTGCGATACATCTCACCCGACTGATCGATCATGATCTTGCCGAGCCGGAGATCGTCGCCGTATTCGGCTGAGGCGATCAGCAGGCGCAGGATTTCGATGCCGTTCTGTTCGGCGATCTTCTGCGGCTCGATCGTGTTGCCGATGGACTTGGACATCTTCATGCCCTTCTCGTCCATCGTGAAGCCGTGCGTGATCACCTCGTCGTAGGGCGCCTTGCCACGCGTGGCGCAGCTTTCCAGCAGCGAAGAGTGGAACCAGCCGCGATGCTGGTCCGAGCCTTCGAGATAGATCGTCGAAACCGGGTTCACGAACGACGGGCGCGTCGGCGCTTCCGGATTGCCGACAACGAACGCGTGCGTCGAGCCTGAGTCGAACCAGACATCCAAGATATCCTCGACCTTCTCGTACTCGTCCGCCTTGTGCTTATTCCCCAGGAAATCCTGCGCCGGCGTCGCCCACCAAACGTCTGCGCCGCCTTCTTTCATCGCGGCGAACACACGCGCATCGACGTCATCATCCTGCAGGATCGAGCCATCGCTCTTCTTCACGAAGATCGGCAGCGGCACGCCCCACGCGCGCTGACGCGAGACCAGCCAATCGGGCCGATCCTCGATCATGCCGCGAATGCGGTTGTAGTCTTTCGTTTCGCCGGTGCGTTTCTGCCCCCAATCGACGCGATCGATTTCATCGAGCGCGATCTGGCGCAGCGTCTTGCCATCGCGATACGGCTTATCGAGCGCGATGAACCATTGCGGCGTGTTGCGGAAGATGAGCGGCGCCTTTGAACGCCACGAGTGCGGATAAGAGTGCTTCAGCTGCCCACGCGCCAACAGCGCGCCGACCTCGATCAGCTTCTCCATCACCGCTTTGTTCGCGGGGCCATCCTTGCCGAGGTTCTTGCCTTCGAGTTGGATGATTTCGAGGCCTTCGAAGCCAGGCGCTTCCTTCGTGTAGCGCCCGTCCTCATCGACCGTGAACGGAATGCCTTCCTGACCGAAGTTTTTCTCCCAGATCACAAAGTCGTCCGCGCCATGGCTCGGCGCCGTATGCACGAAACCCGTACCCGCATCGTCGGTGACGTGATCGCCGCTGAGCAACGGCACATCGAAATCATAGCCCCGCCCACGAAACGGGTGCGCCGCGACAACGCCGTGCCCGTCGAAATCGTCTAAGCGCTCCCAAGACGCCGCTTTCGCGCTGCGCATCACGTCTTCCACGAGCTTGTCGGCCACTACGAGTTTATCGCCCGCCTTCACCCAAGGCTCGAACGCCAAACCTTGCTCGACGCTCCTCACTTCATAGACGCCGTACTGGATCGACGGCGAAAACGAGATCGCGCGGTTGCCGGGGATCGTCCATGGTGTGGTCGTCCAGATGACGATCGAAGCGCCTTTGTCGGCGCCCTTTACGATTGGAAACTTCACCCAGATCGTCGGCGACGTTTTCTCCTGATACTCCACCTCCGCTTCCGCCAGCGAAGTCCGCTCCACCGGGCTCCACATCACTGGCTTCGAGCCGCGATACACCAGCCCCGTCCGCACCACGCGCAAAAACTCGCGCGCGATCGCCGCTTCAGCTTCGAAGCTCATCGTCGTGTAGTAATGATCCCAATCCGCCTCGATGCCGAGCCGGCGGAATTCGTCGCGCTGCAGCGGGATCCATTTGTCCGCGTACTCGCGGCACGCACGGCGAAACTCGACCGCCGGCACCTCAGACTTTTTCCGCCCAGCTTTGCGGAAATCCTCTTCGACCTTCCACTCGATCGGCAGGCCGTGGCAGTCCCAACCCGGCACATAATCGCAATCGAAGCCCGCCATCTGTTTGGTGCGGACGACGAAGTCTTTCAGGATTTTGTTTTCGGCATGCCCGATATGAATCGGCCCGTTCGCGTACGGCGGGCCATCGTGGAACACCACCTTCGGGCGCGCCGCCGCTTCCTTACGCAGCAAATGATAGAGCCCAATGTCGGCCCAATGCTTCACACGCTCGGGCTCCTTCTTCGGCAGGCCCGCACGCAGCGGAAAGGGATCGCCCGGAAGGTCGGGCAAAAAAACGGTCTCGCGGTAATCGCGACCAAGAGATGCGTTTTTGGGCGCATCGGCCATAGGGTGTATTCTCCAGTGAAGCGAAAGTGATGTAGCCGTTCCCGGTCCCGCGGAGCACCGATTTTTCGGGCTCCACGCGGGCCGGGCCTCAAATTCGAGAGGCTTCTATGGGGGAACGGCGGTTCACGGTCACGTGTTGGGCTGTATCACCACGCCCCACGGAACGCCACATGCATTGCGGACGGCGCTCTTGAGGTTTACATGCCGCGCCTTCCTTTGAGACTTGCACGTCAAACCATGACCACCGCGTACGATTTCAGTTTCGCCAAACTCGATGAGCCGGGCGAAGTGAAGCTTGCAGACTATGCCGGCAAGGCGATCCTGGTTGTGAACGTGGCCAGCGCCTGCGGCTTCACCTCGCAATACCGCGATCTCGAAGCGCTCTACGAAGCTAAGGCCGGCAAAGGCCTCGTTATCATCGGCGTGCCGTGCAACGATTTCGGCCACCAAGAACCGGCCGAAGAAAAAGAAATCCGCGAGTTCTGCGACACGACCTACCACGTCACCTTCCCGATGACGAAGAAGGTCGAGATCACCTCGCGCGAACGCCGCCACCCGTTCTACCAATGGGTCGCCGAAGAACTCGGCGAGAGCGCGTTGCCCCGTTGGAATTTTCACAAATACCTAATCGGCAAAGACGGCGAACTGGTGGAAGCCTTCGGTTCGAAAACCGCGCCCCTCTCGACCGACATGCTCGAAGCCATCAAAGGCGCAATCTGTGCCGGGCAGTAGTTCGTGACGTCGCCCAACCTCAGGGTGACGACAATTCAAACATCAGCTCGCCAGTAGCGTCAGCCGGAGCCTGGCGAAGGCCACGCGGGCCCGCCGTTAGTGCGCCATCGCCGCTTCGTCGAGCTTTGCCGGCGGGCCGCCCATGCCGATCCTCGGCCGCGGCCGCAGAAACACCATCGCGAACGCCGACAAGCTGATCACCACCGCCAGCGTCAGGAACTGATCGTTGAACGTCATCACCAGCGCTTCGCGATCCAAGAGCGCCGCATAGCGCATCAGCGCCTGCCGCTCCGGATCGGACGCGCCCGCTTGCTCCAGATAGGCCTGCGCGCCTGCAATCATGCCCGCGACGTGCGGATTGTTCGGATCGGCCGCCGCATAAAGCTCTTGCCGGTGCAGCGCGAACGAATGCGCCTGCACCGTCGCAAGCGCCGCAATGCCGAAGGCGCCGCCTAGATTGCGGAAGGTGTTGAACAATCCCGCGCCCGAATGCACCAGGTGCGGCGGCAGCGATTGCAGCGCCGGCTGCATCACCGAGTTGAACGTCATCATCAGCCCAAGCGCGCGCAGCACTTGCGGCCAAGCCAGTTCCCAGAAGCCAGCTTCCGCGGTCAGATGCGCCTGCACCCAGCAGCTTGCGCCAACCAACAGGAAGCCCAGTATCCCAAGCGGCCGCGTATCCTTTAGCGTGCGTCCGAAGCGGCCGATGAACGGCGCGCTTACGAACATCACCGCGCCCTGCACGAACATCGTGTGCCCGATCTGCAGCGCACTAAAGCCGCGCACCGAACCCAGAAACAGCGGCGTGAGGAAGACCGAGCTGAACAGACCAAGCCCGAGAATGAAACCGAGGCATGCGCCGGCCGCGAATGTCGGCGACGAGAATGGCCGCAGATCGACAATCGGCATTTCGGATCTGAATGCGCGATAAAAGAAGATCACCGCGCCCGCCACCGAAACCAGCGCCCACATCGTCACTTCGCTCGACGCGAACCACTCGTTGGAGGGACCTTCTTCAAGCGTATATTCAGCCGCGCCCAGGAACATCGCGAGCCCAAGGAGGCCTACGATATCGATCTTCTTCAGCAGATTGAATTGCGGCTTATCGAGCGAAGCCATCGTGTTCCAGATCACCAGTGTGATCAGCAGCCCGGGCACGACGTTCACCCAAAACAGCGCCCGCCATCCCAAAGCTTCGGCCACCATGCCGCCGATCGTCGGCCCAAGCGACGGCGCCAGCGTGATCACCATCCCCATCATCGCGCCGGTCATCGGCTGCAAGCGTTGCGGAAACGCCAGATAGAGCGTCGCCATCACCGTCGGGATCATCGCCGCGCCGGTGAAGCCCTGCAGCGCGCGGAACAGAATGAGTGAGCTGATGTCCCACGAGAACGCGCACAGCAGACTCGAAACCGAAAACCCGATCGCCGACATGCAGAACAGCAGCCGCGTCCCCAGCGCGCGGCCAAGAAAGCCCGATAGCGGAATGCCGATCACTTCGGCGATCAGATACGCCGTTTGCACCCAGCTGATTTCATCGCGGCTGGCGCTGACGCCCGCTTGGATCGAACCCAGCGCGCTGGCGACAATCTGGATGTCCAGGATCGCCATGAACTGCCCGACGACCATGGCGATAAAGCCGATCCAAATATGGAGCGGCGGTGAATCGTCTGGCTTGGCCGCGGGTGCGGCGTCGCTCATTCGCGCGTGTCCACCGTGACGTTCGCCGAGAGGCCAGGACGCAAGAGCTCAAGTCCGTCCTGACCCGGCTCGATCCGAATGCGCACCGGCACGCGTTGCACGATCTTGGTGAAATTGCCGGTCGCGGTATCGGTCGGGATGATCGAGAACTCAGTGCCGCTGGCCGGCGCGATCGATTCCACCGTGCCGCGCAGCCGCAGATTGTGCGCGATGTCGGCGCGAATGATCACCGGCTGGCCGGGGCGGAAGCCCTCGATCTGCGTTTCCTTGAAGTTCGCGACCACATACACCGATTGCAGCGGCACCACCGACATCAGCGGCGCGCCTACGCGCACGAGTTGTCCCAATTGCACTTGCCGATCGCCGACCACGCCGTCGATTGGCGCGCGGATTGTCGTGCGCTCCAGATCGAGCTCGGCCTGCTGCAGCTGCGCTTGCGCCGCCGCGACAGCGGCATTGGCCGCCGCCAATCCGCCGCCGGCTTGGCGCGCTTGAATTTCAATCTGCTGCATGCGCGCCGGCGAAAGCAGACCGCGCTCGGCAAGCGGGCGATAGCGGCGCACTTCCGCTGCGGCCCAGGCGCTGTCGGCTTGTTCCGATGCGCGCGCGCCCTGTGCTTGCGCCAACGCCGCGCGCGCCGCCGCGACTTGCGCTTGGTTGTCCGTGGGATCGATCTCGACGAGCACGTCGCCAGCATGGACGCTCTGATTTTCCGCCACGGGGATGGCGCGCACATAGCCCTGCACCTGAGGCGAGATCAGCGAAATGTCGGCGCGCACATAGGCGTTCTCAGTCGACACCATGTGACGGCCGACGAAGAACCAATTGCCGCCCCAAATGGCGACCAGGACAAGAGCGATGGCGCCGCCAGCGATCAGCAGCCCGCGGCGCCCAATAGATTGAGCCATGGCGCGCACCTTAGCGGTCGCGCGCGTGGTATCGAGCCGAAAACCGGCGTCGTCTGGCATGGGAAGAAACTTGAATAGCCCGGACCCTAGTCGGCCCAGCGTTAAACGTAGCCAAGGCTACGTCCGCTTCAAGTCTCCCTAGCGTTAGGCCAATCGGCGCCAGACCATTAGGCCGTTTGGGATAGGTCGCGCCGCTTGCGTAGGGGCACCGCGGGTTTATCCTCACGGCTTCGTGAGAGATATTTCACTTGGGAAGAGCCGCGATCAAAACCTTCGATCCTGAAGCCCGCCAACCCGATAGAGGTGTGGCGCGTCGGCAGGCCTTCCTGGAGGCCGCCCGTGAGGTATTCCTCGAGCACGGCTACGAGGCGGCCAGCGTGAATGACGTCGTGCGCCTGGCTGGCGGATCCCTCGCCACCCTTTACGCCCAGTTTGGGAACAAGGAAGGACTGTTCCTGGCGTTCATGCAGGATCAGCATGATCGCTTCGCGCGCGAAATGCGTCCGCCCAGCGATGTCGAAGGCTTGCCGCTGGAAGAGGCGCTGCAAGTCATCGGCGCGCACTTCCTGCGGCGTCTGCTGCAGCGCGACTCCCTCTCCTTTTTCAGGGTGATGGTCAGCGAAGGCCGCAAGCTGTCGCCGCAAATGCGCCGCTACTTCGCTTCGGGCGGTTCCAATCTCATCTTCGATGAACTGACCAAGCTCTTGCGGCACGCGGGCCTCAGCGAAAGCGACGCCGGCGAGAGCATCACCTATTTTATTGAGTTGCTTCGCAGCCACCACCACTTCCAGGCGCTATCGGACGAGACCTACGCCGTTTCCGACGCCGAGTTGAAAGCGCATGTCGCGCGCGCTGTGCGCTTCCTGCTGAATGGATTGCAGCTGCGCTGACCGGGCTACCGGCCGCGTTTGTCACCTCGCCAGCCCTTCAGTCGCGATTCAGCTTTGGTTCAGGCGGCCCACGCCATCGTCAGGCTGCGAGGAATTGTGCACGCACGCACACTGGGAGCCTCAACATGAAAAAAGCCCTCATCGCGGCAGTGGCCGCCTTGAGCGCGACAGCTTGGGTGGCGACACCGGCTTACGCTCAACGGGGAGAACATTCCCGGAGTCGCCAGACTGATGGCGAACAATCTAGAGGCGATCGCGGAGATCGCGGGGATCGCGGCAGCGACGAGGGCCGGCGCACTCGGCAAGATCCGCAGATACAGGCGCCGCCGCCTCCGCAAAGCCCGCCA
Organism: Hyphomonadaceae bacterium; assembly: GCA_020848895.1. Lineage (GTDB taxonomy): Bacteria > Pseudomonadota > Alphaproteobacteria > Caulobacterales > Aquidulcibacteraceae > Vitreimonas. Next base: position 3,150 of record JADLHI010000106.1, on the reverse strand, counting down.
CCGGCACAAGCTGGCGGCAACAATGGCCGCGGGCGCGGCGATGGCGGCGGCCAATGGGATGGTCGCGGGCGCGGCGACAATGGCGGCGGTCAAACCGGCGGCCAAACCAATCAATGGAATGGTCGCGGGCGCAGCGACAATGGCGGCGGTCAAGCCGGCGGCGGCCAGACCAATCAATGGAACGGTCGCGGGCGCGGCGACAATGGCGGCGGTCAAACCGGCGGCGGCCAGACCAATCAATGGAACGGTCGCGGCGACAACAATGGCGGCCGTGGCCGCGGTGGCGACAACAACGGCGGTCAATGGGATGGCCGTGGCCGCGGCGGCGACAATAACGGCGGCCAATGGGATGGCCGTGGGCGCGGCGGCGATAACAACGGCGGCCAATGGGATGGCCGTGGACGCGGCGGCGACAATAACGGCGGCCAATGGGACGGTCGTGGGCGCGGCGGCGACAACAACGGCGGTCAATGGGACGGCCGTGGGCGCGACGACAATGGTCGCAACCGTGGCGATTGGAACGATGGCCGTGGACGCGGCGACAACAATTGGAATGGCGGGCGCGGCGGTGGCCGCGACTTCACCCGCAACGATTGGGGTCGTGGCCGTGACGATGGCCGCCGCGATCGCGATCGCTACAATCGCTGGCACTCGAACCACATCGACTGGTCTCGCCCGCGCTACTCCGATTGGCGCAGCATCCGCTACGGCTACTATTTCGACCGTGGCTATTCGCTGATCTTTTCGGGCTTCTTCGGCCACAACTATTATTGGTACGGCTACGACGGTTGGCGTCGCCCGTATCGCGATTGGCGCGTCGGCTACATCCTGCCGTACGACATCTACTGGGAAGAGATTCCGTACGATCTCTACTACCGGCTGCCGCCTGCACCGTATGGCTGCCGCTACATCCTGGTTGGCCGCGACATTCTTCTGATCGTGGTCTCTAGCGGCCTCGTGTTGGACGCGATGTACTATTACTGACGCGTCTCAGCAGACGAAAATTGAGCCGCCTCGTTCAACGCGAGGCGGCTCTTTTTTGTTTGGTCGCGGACGCAAAACGCAACCGCGCCTTAGTCTCCGTACGCCTCCAACATCGCTCTGGCGCGCTCGGATTCGTGCAATTCGAAATAGCCGTCGCGGTTGATGTCGAGCGCCACGAAGCGGCGTTCGGCGCAGGCCTGAAACTCAGCCGCGTCGATGCGTCGGCTAAAATCGCGATCGCACGACATCACCGGCTCCACCTCTGCGCCAAGCATGATCTGCTCCTGCCTCAATCGCCGCGACGGCGGTGGCGGCCGGTTGCCGTCCTGCGGCGGACCGCGCTCGGAAAGGCCGTTCTGCGCGCCGACTTGGCTGCGTATCTCAGGCCGCGCGCCGCGTATGCCGGTGCTGCTTTCTCGCCGCTGACGCGGGCTCTGCGACACCATTACCGGCGCTGTATCCATGTTGAGCGTCTCCGGCGCATGCACGCGCCGGAACTCCGTCGACTCCAACGGGATCACGCTTTGATCGTGATTGGCGTCGAGTTCGTTGGCGAAGAAGGCCATCGCCTCGGTCACGAACTCGTCGCGGCTGATGCGTTCGTCGTGATCGGTGTCCGCGTGCGCCAGCCACAGCAAGATCGGCGCGCGGCGGCTCTCGGCATTGGCGCGGAAGGGCTGTCCCATTGGGTTCACAAATAGCGCACCGTGTTCGCCGCGAAATTGCCCGGGCGGACCACCGGGCGGCGGCCCTTGCGCGGGATCGGGCGGCGTTTGAGCGTAAGCAGCGCCCAGCATGACGATGGCCGCAGCCGCCATCGCGTAGAATTTCTGCATCTGAACCTAGCTCCCGGAATACCAACGCCGCAGGTGTTCGCCGGACCTTTGTCTGCCGTTTGCCACCGATCAAGCTGACTGGCGCCAAAGCGTGTCAGCCGTTGCAGTCAGTGTGCAGCACCGCCGGTGGCGGCGGGCCAGATGGCGGCGGTTCAGGGTGCTGGGGCTGGGGGGGCGGGCAGGCATCTCCGGGCCAACGCGATGAGACGCACTTTAGCGCGCAAGGACGATTTCAGGCCGGCCAGCCCTCGCCTGCGCGGTTGACGCCTCCCCAAACGACCCCTACATGCCGCCCGTTAGCAACTGGGGGCACTGAGTGCCAGCGCTGCCGGTTCGCTCAAAAGGCCTTACTAACCAAGGGAGTATCACCAGTGGCGAGCTTTCGTCCCCTGCACGACCGCGTGCTCGTGAAGCGCGTAAAGGAAGAAGAGAAAACCCGCGGCGGGATCATCATCCCGGAAACGGCGCAAGAGAAGCCGCAAGAGGGCGAAGTCGTCGCCGTCGGCCCGGGCACGCGCGATGAAGACGGCGAGCGCATCGAACTCGACGTGAAAGTCGGCGACCGCATCCTGTTCGGCAAGTGGTCGGGCACTGAGGTGAAGGTCGATGGCGAAGAACTCCTCATCATGAAGGAGTCCGACATTATGGGCGTCATCGAAGAGAAGAAGTCGAAGAAGGAAAAGGCGGCCTAACGGCCGCGGGCAGTGGGCAATGGGCAGCAGGCAATAGGGCGACAGCGCCCGCCTCACGCTCAGACGCCCCTACTGCCCACTGCCTATTGCCCACTGCCTTCTCAGAAATTCAAACACAGAGGTTCAGCACCAATGGCTGCTAAGATTGTAAATTTCGGCGCCGATGCCCGTGAGCGCATGCTCCAAGGCGTCGACATCCTCGCCAACGCGGTAAAAGTCACGCTCGGCCCGAAGGGCCGCAACGTCGTGATCGAAAAGTCCTTCGGCGCCCCGCGCACCACTAAGGACGGCGTCACCGTCGCCAAGGAAATCGAACTCGAAGATAAGTTCATGAACATGGGCGCCCAGCTCATTCGTGAAGTCGCTTCGAAGACCAACGACGAAGCCGGCGACGGCACCACCACCGCCACCGTTCTGGCTCAAGCCATCGTTCGCGAAGGCATGAAGGCCGTCGCTTCGGGCCGAAACCCGATGGACCTGCGCCGCGGCATCGACAAAGCCGTCGTCGCCATCGTCGAAGATCTGAAGAAGCGCGCCAAGAAGGTCGGCGGTTCGGAAGAGATCGCCCAAGTCGGCACCATCTCGGCCAACGGCGACACCGACATCGGCAAGTTCCTGGCCGACGCGATGGCGAAGGT